>JBNJHA010000012.1:0-53663 GCA_051748085.1 Thermodesulfobacteriota bacterium | reverse complement strand
ATTTTTTCCTTGAAAACAATGCTGGAAAGAGCAAGCGTGACCAGTATCCCGAGCATGGACATAGGCTCGGCCACACTGACCTCGATACCGGTCATGGCGTAGAGCAGAAAAAGGTAGGAAAATCCGTTTATCGCCCCGCTTGTAATGGTCACGCCGGGCTTGCGGCGCAGCAAGAGGCTTATTTCCCCGCTTTTTCTCCGGGCCAGGATGTAGATGAAGATATACAGGCTGATGCAGAAATAAAGGACGCAACAGTAAGTGACCGGCTTGAATGAAATCATGCCGCTTTTATCAATTACCCGGCCCGCGGCTATGAGCATGGAAGCGATCATCATATACACACAGGCCTTGTCTTTCCATAGGAAACGCAATGATTCCCATACGTTTTTGCCGCGCTGCAGAAACGATGCGCCATAGACCAGCAGGATAAGGGACAGAATTTTTTTTATGCCCAGGCTCTCTCCCAGGAAAAAGGCGGCAAGCAGGGCCAGAAAAAATATATTGAAATTATAAAGGGGACTTACAAGCGAAGCCTCGCCTATGGACAGGGAACGGACGTAAAGTATAAAGGCCAGGCTGTAGAATATGCCGCTGGACATGGTCCGCGGGACCATATCCGTCCAGGTGGCGTTTTCCAGCAAAGTAAAGGGCAGGAGGAAAAGACCGCCGATAAAGAAAAAAAGGAAAGCGGCCGACATGCAGTCCGAGCCGCTTCCCATTTTTTTGACTACTATTCGTTCCACTCCCAATAGGAGTATGCGGGCGGTCAGGGCCAAATAAGCTAATGTCATGAAGGGGATAAAGGATTTTTACAGTCCGAAGAGCTAATATCTCAAGTTAACGGCCTGATTATTTTTATTGATTTTTTTCGTGATCGGATGATATTTTTTCCAGGAAAGTAGCGAATGCCAACAATTCATTGCGGAGCTGATTCAATATTTCCGGGGAAGCCAAGGCAAGATTTTCAACTCGTTTTGGATCGAATCTATATGTATAAACATTTCGAACTACATGTCTGAATCCGCGATATTCATCCAGTTTATCACGGGTGTTTTCAGATATTGTTGCGGGTCTGACCTCGGGAAATTCTTTAGCCATTTGTTCGAGTAATTTTTTGTGCCAATTGGCTCCAGTCGGCAATCTACATTCGACATGAGTGGCGATTTTTTGAAATATTTTTTCTATTGTTGAATAAAAACCATGAAGATTAAGGGCTACAACATCAAGATACATATCGTCATGATACTGTTTTGCTTTTTCCATACCTGAAACTGCCCGCAGCACAGTATATTCCACATCCTCAAGTTCCTGGCGTATACGCCCTGCGAGCTGCCGCAATGTACCTATACCATTCATATTTCCTTGCCTTCTTTCAGTATAGATTCCTTAATAGACGGACGGCATGTACAAGGGTCGATAAGCTCAATGCGGAATTGTGAACTCATTCCTGTTATTGTTGCTGTCGCCTTGTAAAAGTATTCAGATGATATTCCCCAGACAGCCAAGTCAATGTCCGAGTGTGGTCCGAAATGCGATGGTGAGCAGAGAGAACCGAATAGTATAACCTTGTTTGCTCCAAACGTTTCCCGTAGTATTTTTGCCGCCTTTCGGGCAACATCCAAAGCCTCGCCATGCATAGACGGATACCCCTCTATCGGTTTGCTTGAAACCGAAAACGGATTATATTTTTTCCATTCTTCAGGGGACAATTCCAATGCGGTCTTATTCATTTTATTTTCAGATTATTCTCGCGTCTTCGCGGTTTGATAGCAATATAATATCTTTCCGGATCAATGGGCCAGAACCCGGTGCAGAAACGTCTTCAATCTGTCCGTCTTCGGAGAGGCGAAGAATTCCACCGGCGTATTTTCTTCCATTATTCTGGCCTCGTCCATGAATATGGCCCGGTGGGCCACTTCCTTGGCAAAGCTCATTTCATGCGTGACAACGACCATGGTCATCCCTTCGTGCGCCAGTTCCTTCATTACCTGCAGGACTTCTCCGACAAGTTCCGGGTCCAGGGCCGAAGTAGGTTCATCAAAAAGCATGACCTTGGGCTGCAGGGCAAGGGACCGGGCAATGGCCACGCGCTGCTTCTGCCCTCCGGAGAGCTGGTCCGGATATACATTTGCCTTGTCCGCGAGCCCCACTTTTTCAAGCAATCCGGTTCCAAGTTTATGAGCGTCGGCTCTTTTCATGCCCCGAACCTTGACCGGACCGATGGTTACGTTACTGAGCGTGGTCATATGCGGGAAGAGATTGAATTGTTGAAAGACCATTCCGGCTTCGGTACGGACCATGTTGATATTTGTTTTGGGGTTGGTCAGGTCGTGCCCGTCGACGATTACCCGACCGGAAGTAATGTCCTCCAGGCGGTTTATGCACCTGAGAAGCGTACTTTTTCCCGATCCGCTCGGTCCGACTATGACTACGACTTCCCCGGCGGCGATATTCAGGTCTATGCCGTCCAATACCGTCAGATCCCCGAATCTTTTGACCAGTTTTTCTATTTTAATCATATCGCTTATCACTTTAGCTTGATCAGTTTTCTTTCCGTGATGGAGAGGATTTTGGATATGGACATGGTCATGGCCAGATAGATAATGGCCACAGTAAGCCAGACCTCGAAGGCCCGAAAATTGACTGAAATAATTTCCTGACCGGAACGGGTTAGTTCGGCAACGCCGATGACCACCAGAAGCGAGGTGTCCTTGAGGCTGATTATGAACTGGTTGCCCAGGGGCGGTATCATGCGTCTGAAGGCCTGGGGCCAGATAACGGAGATCATGGTCTGTTTCCGGCTCAATCCTATGGAGCGTCCAGCTTCATATTGCCCGATATTTATCGATTGCACAGCGCCGCGGACAATCTCCGCGATGTATGCTCCGGAGTTGATGGCAATGGCCACTATTCCCGCGGTCAGCGGCGGAATATGCATTCCCAGGGCCAGAGGCAGGCCGAAGTACAAAAACATGACCTGAACCATGAGCGGAGTGCCGCGGACAGACTCAATATAAAGCCCGGCAAGTTTTCTCAATGCCTTGTTCCGGGTGATTTTCATGAGTCCGAACAGGGCGCCCAGGAAAAAACCTATTAATAACCCGGCAATGGTAATGATTATAGTCATTTTTGCGCCCACCAGGAGGGTGGGCACGGAATCCCAGACGACATCCCATTGAAAAGTAAAGTTACTCATAACCATTCCGATATTTGGGTTTAATATGAAAGAGGGGAGGTTTGGAGCCTCCCCTCACACGTATCAGGATTTATCAGGCGGATTATTTGGGCTCTTCGCCAAACCATTTTTTGTATAATTTTGCGTAGCTGCCGTCTTCCATAATTTTCAGAAGCGCCACGTCAACTTTTTCACGCAAAGCGGAGCCGGTTGGAAAGGCAATGCCGTAATACTGACCCTGATAAACAGGCCCGACTGTTTTTGCCGCTCCCTTGCCGGCGGTATTGGCGTAATGCTGGACTACCGGAGAGTCGAAGAGAACGGCGTCGACACCGCCGCTGCGCAGCTCCATGAACGCGGCGTCAATATTGGGAAAGAGTTTAGGTTCGAGGTCGGGAAGCCTTTTTTTCAGATAGTCAACGCTGCTGGTTGCCAGTTTGGTGGCTACATTTTTTCCGGCCAGATCTTCTATACTTTTGATGTTCTTTTCATCACTGCTAACCAGGATGCGCAGGCCGGATTGATAATACGGATAGGAAAAATCGACCGCTTTTTCCCGTTCGGATGTGATGGTTATCCCGGCAATGCCCACGTCAACGTTGTTGGTCTGCAGGGCGGGGATTATGCCGTTGAAATCCATGGGCTGCAGCTTATAGTCAATTCCTATTTCCTTAGCGATCGCATCCCAGAGGTCGATGTCAAATCCGACGTATTCCCCGTCTTTTTTGAATTCAAAGGGCATGAAGTTGGTATCGCAGGCCACCGTGATCTTTCCGGCAAAAGCGGTTCCGGACATTAAAAGACACGCACAAAGGGCGAGCAGGGTAATGATTTTTTTCATAGTTCCTCCTAAGGGTTATGTTGGTGATAATCCAAGCATTGATTTGCCAGCATAAAAAAAATAATATACCTGTCATTCGGTTTTTTTGCAATCCTATTTGCTTTGGTCGTATACGGGAGAAATTCATTTTCGGAATGAGAGATAATCGCCGCTGGTAAGGGGCGCAACAAAGGCAGGCAAGCAGAGTATGAGTATTTTAATCAAGAATGTCCTTTTTAAAGGCCGTGAACTGGATGTTTACATCAAGGGGAATTATTTTCAGGAGATCGGGTCTGATCTGGAGTATACCGCTGACAAAGAGCTTGATGGACGGAACAAGGCCATTTTTCCGTCCTTTTTTAATTGCCATACCCACGCGGCCATGACCCTGCTTCGCGGCTATGCCGACGATATGGAACTTTATAAATGGCTCAGCGAATGGATTTGGCCCCTGGAGGCGAAGTTGACGGAAAGGGACGTGTACATCGGTTCCAAACTGGCCTGTCTGGAAATGATCAAGAGCGGGACAACCTTTTTTAACGATATGTACTGGCATATGCCGGGCACGTTTCAGGCGGTCAGCGAGATGGGAATGCGCGCCGCGCTGGCCTCGGTCTTTATTGACATGAACGACAAGGGCAAGGCCAAGAAGTTTCGGTCCCGGGCCCGGAAAATCGCTGAACAATCGGATTCCTGTGAAGGACGGATTTGTTACCCTCTGGGGCCGCATGCTATTTACACGGTATCCAGGGATTCCCTGATCTGGATTTCGGAGTTTTCCAGGGAAAAGAATATCCCGGTGCATATACATTTATCCGAAACCGCCAGAGAGGTGGATGACTGCTGCCGGGATAACGGTAAACGTCCTGTCGAGTATCTGGACGATATCGGTTTCCTGCATTCTAATATTCTGGCCGCGCACGGGATATGGCTGAATGAAAAGGAAAGAGCGATTCTCGCCGAGCGTGGCGTGACTGTGATTCATTGTCCGGCATCTAACCGTAAGCTGGCTTCAGGTACTTTTAATTATACCGGAACGGCATCAGCGGGGGTAAATATCGTTCTGGGCACAGATGGATGCGCGTCCAACAATAATCTGGATATGCTGGAGGAAATGAAATTCGCTTCAATGCTGGCCAAATCTCATGATAATGATCCCACGTCCATGCCCGCACATGAAACTTTCGACTGTGCCACCAGAAACGGGGCGGCCGCTTTTAATATCAATGCCGGAGAAATAGCCGTGGGCAAACTGGCTGACTGCGTTCTGGTTGATTTGAATCATCCGCAGATGGTTCCGGCCCATAATCTGGTTTCAAACCTGGTTTTTTCCGCCAACGGCGGATGTGTGGATACAACAATCTGCAACGGGAAAATTTTAATGCAAGGCAGGCATGTTCCCGGGGAAGAGGAGATTATCGAACAGGCCCGGAAAACCGTGCGCGATTTGCCGGCGAGGTAACGTATGCTCATTGTTTATACAGGGAACGGCAAAGGCAAAACCAGCGCCGCGGTAGGTCAGACTTTGCGCTCTCTCGGCTGGGGATTCCGGGTCTGTTTCGGGCAGTTCATGAAAAGGGACAATCAGGCTGGAGAGCAGATTATGTTGAAAAAATTGCTCGGCTCGGATTATTGTTCCCGTGGACCGGGATTTTTTCTGAAAGAGGATCAGCGCTCCGAGCAAATAGAAGTGGCCAGAGAGCTGTTGGAGTGGAGCAAATCCAGAATATGCAATAAACTGGACATGCTTACGCTGGACGAAGCTATTTACGCTTTGAATATGGAGATTATAACCCGCCGGGAGATCGAGGATATCACGGGCCGCTGCCGGGAAAGCAATGTGCATCTGGTTCTTACCGGGCGCAACGCGCCGTCCTGGCTGGTGGAAATGGCGGATCTGGTGTCTGATATCCGGACGGTTAAACATCCGTTCAGTTCCGGAGGCGGGGCGACCAGGGGCATAGAGTATTAGCCGGCTCATGGAAGCCGCAAAGTTCAGGACGTAAAGCAGGTGCGGCCTGTCGCAAGTTTATGCAAAAAATCCGGTGAACTTTTTTTCGTGTGCTGAATGGTTACATCCGATATTTCTAAGTCCGGAAATTTTTAAATTTCCGGACGGAATCTAATCAATGGCGCTTAGACCAACTCCCGCGATTTCCTGTCCGCATTTTTTGCATTTTCCTTTTTTTATGCTTTTGCCCGCGGCGGAAAATCCGCTTCTTTTGATTAAAATTTCGCCGCAAGATGGACAATACGTGTTTTCACCGTCATGACCGGCAACATTTCCGGTGTATACATATTTTAAACCTTCTCTTTTGCCCGCCTTGTAAGCTTTTTCCAGGGTTTCAACCGGAGTGGCCGGCCTGTCCAGCATTTTATAGGTTGGATGGAATCTGGAAATATGCCACGGAATGTCCGGCCCGAGTTCCCTGGCTATAAATCCGGCCATGTCCCGCAATTCGGATTCCGAATCGTTCAGTCCGGTAATGACCAATGTTGTAACTTCCAGCCACCAGCCCATTTTTTTGATCGTTTTCAGATTTTCCAGAACAGGTTTTAATCTGGCTCCGCAGTATTCGCGGTAAAATTCATCGTTAAAGGCTTTTAAATCTATATTGGCCGCGTCAATGTAGCCGCTGAGCATGTCCAGGCACTGCGGACTTTGGAAGCCATTGCTGACCAGGATGTTTTTCAGACCTTTTTCCTTGGCCGGGCCGGCGGTATCCAGAACAAGCTCGGTAAAAATGGTCGGCTCCGAATAAGTATAGGAAATGCTTCCGGCCGGGGCCTGAACCGCGGCCTCGGCTATGGCCGGACCGCTGAATTTTTCACCGCTGACCTGTCCTGTTTGTTTCGGAGTCTGGGACAATGTGTGATTCTGGCAGAAGGCGCAGGACATATTGCAGCCCATCGTGCCGATGGAAAAGGTCTGAGTCCCGGGATAGAAATGAAAAAGCGGCTTTTTTTCCACCGGATCGATATTCGCGGCCGCCACCCGGTCCCGAACCAGGGTGAAAAGCTCTCCGGACTCGTTTTCCCTGACCCCGCAGGAGCCGCGATCTCCAGGTTTAATAGTGCAGAAGTGACTGCAAAGCCGGCATTGAACGCTGTTATTTTTCAGTTTTTCCCACAAAAGAGCCTTTTGGAGTACCATAAAATCCTCCTTGAATAAATATATGCAAATACAAAATTTATTAATAAAACGATTATTGCCCGTAATCAAGGGAACATAATCATTTTCAGCTAAAGGTCGTGTTTTGCCGGGGAAGGGGTGTTTTTTTCGATGAAAATTACATATCTGTTGAGTAAATTTACGCAAAAAATCCGGTGAACCTTTTTTGCGTATTAAATGATTACAATCTTGGTTGACTTTTTTTTTTATTTAAAACAAAATTATCAGATGAACAACATAACTTGTAAATCGGTAAGCAGTCAGGCTTGGTTTTGGTGGCGGCCGCAGGACATATGCGGCGCGGAGGAAGGCGTGTACTAGTTGTGGAGTTTTATTGGATTGATTTTTCCGGCCGCGGGCGATTTTGCTTGCGGCTTTTTTTGTGTAAACTTTAATCTGCCAAGGAGGCGGTTTATGCTGCACAGGATCATGGCTTTATTTTTGTTTTTTGTCTTTTTGCCGCTTGCGTCGCCCGCGGAACGGATTACCTTGAATTATGCCAATTTTCCGCCGGCGAGCACATTTCCCTGTGTGCAGATGGAAAGATGGAAAGCTGAAGTGGAAAAAAGAACGGACGGGCTGCTTAAAATAGATACATTTCCCGGCGGCACCCTTTTGGGAGCGAAAAACATGCTGCGCGGCGTGATGAGCGGCCAGGCGGACATCGGTTGTTTGTGCATGTCCTATCAACCCGGAGTGTTCCCCATGACCACGGTTGTAGAATTGCCGGTCGAGTTCAAGACATCGGAACAGGCGAGCCTGGTTCTGTGGGATTTGTATAAAAAGTATGACCCGCAGGAGTTCAGCCGGGTGAAGGTGCTGACTATGTTTACCACCGCTCCCAGCAACCTGATGACCAAAAAGCCGGTAGAGAATCTCAAGGATATGCAGGGAATGCAGATAAGGGCGTCCGGCGCGGCCTCCTCGATTCTGGAACTTCTGGGAGCCACCCCCGTATCCATGCCCATGTCCGAAACTCCGGAAGCGCTGCAGAAAGGAATGGTAAAAGGTGTGTTTTCTTCTCTTGAAGTGTTGAAGGACCTTAATTTTGCTGATTATTGCCCATATCAAACAAAACTGGATTTACAGGTGTATCCGTTTGCCGTGGTCATGAACAGATCCAAATGGGAGTCCCTGCCGGAAAAAGTGCGCCGGGTGATTGATGAATTGTCCCGGGAACAGGCAGGGTGGACCGGCCGATACATGGACCGGCACGTGCAGGACGCCCTGGCTTATGCCCGGAAAGAGTATGGCGGGCAAATGTTTGCTTTTGACGGCAGGAACAAGGAGCTCATGTTGGAAAGAGTACGCCCCCTGGTTGCGGATTGGAAGGAGGAGGCGGAAAAACGCGGCCTTGATTCTGAGGCTATTTTGAAAGATTTGTACAGGCTGCGGGACAGGCATGCACCTCAATAGGCTTTTGCGCCCGGTTAATCTGACCTCCCTGATTGCCGCCGGAGTCGTCCTCTGCGCAATGGTCATTCTGGCTGTCCTTAATGTTGTTCTCGGATTTTTCGGAAACCCGGTAAAGGGAACCTTTGAGCTCATGGGATACGGCGGGGCGCTGATTACCGCCCTGGCCCTCGGAGATTCCCAGTTTAGAAAGGGGCATATCCAGGTTAACGTGCTGGAGGGCATTCTGCCGGGGGCGGTACGCAGGATATCGGAAATCATAGCGCTCCTAATCGGCCAGGTATTTTTCCTGCTGGTTGCCTGGAGAATGTTCAGATTGAGCCTGGATTTGAAAATGTTTCGTGAATTGTCTGAAACCTTGCATCTGCCGTATTATCCGCTGGTTTTTATTGCCGGGTTGGGTTTTTTGCTTCTGGTCTTTAACTTAGGCTTGCAAATGTTGGCCCTGATACGTGGAGAAAGCAGATGAGTCTGGCAATGCTCGGAGTATCCGGTATATTTTTATTGCTTCTGGTAATATTTTTTTTGCGGATCCCCGTGGGTTTTGCCATGGCCATGACGGGCTTTGCCGGATTCGCCCTGGCGGTTAATTCCCGGGCGGCATTGGGCATGCTCGGGGATGAGACCTGGAAAGTGTTTTCATCCTATGGCTTTACGGTTATCCCTTTGTTTATCTTCATGGGCCAGATTTGTTTTCATGCCGGTGTAAACAAAAGATTGTACCAGGCCGCCCATGCCTGGATCGGGCATATACGCGGCGGAATTGCCATGGCCTCGATACTGGCCTGCGCGGGGTTTTCGGCTATCTGCGGTTCAAATACCGCCACTGCGGCAACAATGGCCGCGGTGGCCCTTCCGGAAATGCGCAAATATGGTTATGATTCGCTTTTGAGCACGGGATCCGTCGCTGCCGGGGCCACTCTCGGAGTATTGATTCCGCCCAGTGTTGTCTTGATTATAATCGGTCTGCAAACCGGTCAGAATATCGGCACTTTGTTCTGGGCGGCCCTGGGTCCCGGGCTGATTATGACCCTGCTGCTGATGTCTACCGTGGGCTTTTTCTGCCGCAGACATCCGTCTGCCGGGCCGGCCGGAACGCGCGCAGCATGGAAAAGGCGTTTTGTTTCGCTGAAGGGTTCGGTGGAGATGCTCCTGCTTTTTTTGCTGATTATGGTCGGTCTTATAGCCGGTTTTTTTACCCCCAGCCAGGCCGGCGCGGTAGGGTCCTTTCTGGCCCTGATAATCGCCCTGGCCGGGCGTAATCTGAGTTTCAAGGGCTTTTGTCTTTCAGTCGCGGATACCTTGCGTATATCGGCGATGATCATGGTCATAATCTGGGGGGCGGTTGTTTTCGGCCGTTTTCTGGCCGTGACCAGGATACCTTTCGCGGTCGCTCAGGGCGTGGAAAGTCTGGATATTCCGGGATGGATGATCATGCTGGCCGTTGCCGGCATTTATATCATCGGCGGTGCGGTCATGGACGCGCTCGCACTGCTTATCATTACCATACCAATATTTTTTCCTCTGGCGCAAACATTGGGATATGATCCGGTCTGGTTCGCGGTGTACATAACCCTGGTAACCAGTCTGGGGGCGATCACCCCGCCAGTGGGCATAAACACATTTATTGTCGGTTCCATGGCCCCGGACGTGCCCCTGCCCCGGGTGTTCAAGGGCGTCATGCTTTTTGTGCCCTGTTTTATACTGGCCATTGTAATTCTTCTCTTGTGGCCGGGCATGGCCCTGCTTTTGCCGGGATTGTTCGCTTGAATCCCGGTTGCGGGTCATATTTAAGGCCCGGGTATATGGAAGCGCCCAGTGTTTGATCGGCGTTGAAATAGTCCGGTGCCTAATTTCGATTTTTTTTCATGGGCCAGGGCACATAGACTTCCGGCTTTATTTCCATGTTCATTGTTTTATTGTCATCGGCATCTATTTCCGCCGGCAGGTCCGGTTTGATGGAAATTGTCTTTTTGCCGTGCTCCCGCTTGACGGATATGGAATTGTTGCCGTCCGCAGTTTTATTGGCGGAAAAGGCAGGCACGGCAAGACTGCAAATGACAAGGCATGTGATAGCCGTTATTTTTGCGCGCATATTGGCTTCCCCTTTTGTTCTTAAATTGGTATCTTTTTCCAAAATTTTTATGTGAAGAAAAATAAGGTTCTTCGACGGAATGCATGGATTTTTGCGAGTTATTCTCCTGATCTTTTTGATGCCGCACTTTCGGTTCTGTATTTTCTAAGTACCACCAAAGGGGGATGCCCGCCCCCTTCGGCCTCGCTGATTCCAAAGAAAGGCAGTTTTTGTTATCGGCAATGCCAATTGGTTTGAAAGCTTATGTTTGTGTTCCGTCCCGCGGTCCGCTTTCCCCCTTTTGGCGAGGGCAGGAAAATATGCGAACCTTTCGTCAGGAACATCAGAAAGGATTACTCGAATAAAATTCCTGCGCAAAGTCGAGGAACCAAGAATAAAATGTATGCAAGAAATGTTCAATGGTCTTTTTATGTTGACCTTTAAGTCGGGCAAATATATTGTACAAATTGTACTTATTGTTGTCGTGTCAACAATAAATGCCTGGCAGATTGAATGATTGCAAATTTGAATTTAGCAGGAGAGGAGAGATGACCCAGAAGGGCAGGGCCTATAAAGAGGCTGGAGTTGATGTTCAAGCCGGAAACACCTTTGTTGAGCAGATAAAATCTATTATTTCCACGACGCATACCAAAGGGGTTATAGGCGATATAGGCGGTTTTGGCGGTCTTTTTCGCCCCGATATAAGCAGGATGGACGAGCCCATCCTTGTTTCAGCAACAGACGGCGTTGGAACCAAACTGAAACTATGCTTTGATTTCCAGAGACATTCCAGCATTGGAATCGACCTGGTAGCCATGAGCGTAAACGATGTTCTGGTGCAGGGCGCTCGTCCTCTTTTCTTTCTGGATTATCTGGCCACCGGGAAACTGGATATTGAGCAGGGCAAGGATATAGTCCGCGGAATAGCTGAAGGCTGCAAAATGTCGGAGTGCGCCTTGCTTGGAGGTGAAACAGCGGAGATGCCGGATTTCTACGCTCCTGGAGAATATGATCTTTCCGGGTTTTGCGTCGGGATGGTGGATCATGATAAATTGATAGACGGCACCAGCATCCGTAACGGTCAGAAGCTGATAGGACTTGCCTCCTCCGGACTGCATTCAAACGGCTATACTCTGGTCCGGAAACTGCTCGCTCAGTCCGGACTCGGTGCCGGGGATACTTTGCCCGGTACGGAAGAAAGTGTCGCCGATGTCCTGCTTGAGCCGACACGCATATATGCCCGCCCGGTGTACAACCTGATGCGCGACATACAAATTCGGGGCATGGTTCATATTACCGGCGGCGGGTTTTACGATAATATCCCCCGTATTCTTTATTCCGGGTTAAGCGCGGATATAGATTTCGGGTCATGGGATATCCCGCCGGTATTTGACTGGCTGCGTCAGGAAGGAAATCTTGAGTGGCAGGAGATGCTGCAGATATTTAATTGCGGTATCGGATTAGTGCTGGTTGTCTCACCGGATGCCAGTGATGATATCTTGTCCAGATTGCAGGGGATGGATTTGCCGGCCTGGGTTATCGGCGAGATAAAGAAGTCGAATAAGACTGCCGGAGATGAACAGGTCAGGATTAATTTCTAGCCTTTGCGTCATTTCAAGATTACGTTGCCGGGAGGAGGGTTACTATAGGAATCGCCCGGTTGGAATCATAAGACGTTTTTGTCTTTCGCCCCCTCAAAGACTCGGTAGAGGCACAGAGGAAGAGTGGAGAGAAGGGATAGCGCAATTTTCAAAAATACGCTTTACTCGGATGACCCAATATTATTGTCCAAGATAGGGATTGAAATAACCGAACCGTATTTTCGGACAAGCCATTTTCAGACGGCGCATGAAGTTTTTCAATCCCATTCTCCCGCCTGTCCGGTTTTGGTCACGCATAAGGTCAATATACAATTCCGGATCCAGATTCAGATTGCGCATTTGAATCAAATCAACATCAAAGTCCAGGACCAGCCGGCTTAAGGCTGAAAGCTCCTGCTCGGTATCATTTATCCCCGGAAAGAATAGATAGTTGAGAGAAATAAAGAGTTTTTTTTCTTTTGCCCGCCGCATGCTTTCCAGTACGTCCGCGAATGAATATGATTTAGGCCGGTAATATAAATTGTAGACGTCCTCCCGGGCACTGTTCAGGCTCACGCGGATGGAATCGAACCCGGCATACGCCAATTCATCCATGCTTTCCGGCAGGCTGGCGTTTGTATTCACATTGACCGTGCCCCACCCCCCATGCCGGCGATATTTTTTGACTGATGATGCCAGCAGTTTGGTTTCGGTCAGCGGTTCTCCCTCGCATCCCTGGCCAAAGGAGAAAATGGCTTTTTTTTCTCTGGCGGCGTGTTCAGACATGATCTGGACGATCTCTTCCTGCGCAGGCCGAAAAGTGATCCTGTTCTGCGGTGAACTGAATCCGGATTCTTCATCCTGTTTGGAAATGCAGCCAACACAGCGGGCATTGCACGTTCGGGCAGTAGGCAACGGACATTCGAAACGCCCCAGGGCCAGATTTTTAGCCGCCGGACAGGAGTAAGTCAGGGCGCAATGCGTCAAATGCTGAACAAGCCTGTTGTCCGGAAATTTTTTGAGCAGCCTTTTGGCTCCTTTCTCGATTTTCTGCGGATTTATATTGCAAAAAACCTGTCTTGTATCCATGTCTACTTTTTTGGCGGTTACCCAGAACTGGCCCCGGGCGTAGCCAACGGCCGCGTAAGAAAATAATGGCAGACTCTCCGCATTTTCTTCGCTTATATACGCGGTGACGGCGGAAAGAGTGTACCCGGGGCAGACAAAAGCGGCCACGGCTGAAAACGGAGCGCTTTCTATTTTTCCGGTTTGCGGATCCAGACCGAGGGCCTTTCTCTGAGGCAATAAATACAGATCGCTTTCAGGAGGCAGGGGAATAAGTTCGTCCGGTTTCGGAAGCCCGATTTCATTGCCCTGCCGGCAAAGCATCAGCAATTCCGGATCGTCGTATATATTTCCTTTTTTGTCTGCGTAAACAAGCGTTGGTCTGGGGCTTTTTCCCATGTGATAATCCCGTGGTCGTTTTGGCAATCTTTTTTAAGATCGGCCCTTTGCGAGGGGTCCCCGATGCGGCAGGCATGCTTTGCCGGCCTGATTTTTTTATGCCGTAGTCCTGATGCGCGGCCTGGATAGTATGTTATGTCTTTTGAAAGGCATCTAAAAGGGGCAGGTGAACAAAAATCAGCGGGCAATGTTGATCTTCAAATGTGAATTTTTTGCACCATTTGCTTCGCCCATGGGGCCAAGATCGCCAAGGAAGAGCGTGTTTTAAGAATCAAAAAAGGCAGAGTGTAACACCCTGCCTTTGTATATGAGATATTTTGATAACAGGCGATTTAGCGCTTGGAATACTGATACTTGGCCCGGGCGCCCCGCTGACCGTATTTTTTCCTTTCCACCGCACGCGCGTCGCGGGTAAGATAGCCGGCTTTCTTGAGAGCCGGTCTCAATTCCGGATCATACTGCAGGAGAGCGCGACTTATGCCGTGACGGACAGCTTCGGCCTGACCGGTCAAACCACCGCCGTGGACGTTTACTTTTATGTCCAGCTTGCTGTCGGTCTTGGTAAGTTTTAAAGGCTGCTGAATGACCATTTGCAGGGTTGCCCGCGGAAAATAGTCGCCAATCGGACGGTTGTTAATCAGAATCTGCCCTTCGCCGTTGTATATGCGGGTTCTGGCGACGGATGTTTTTCTTCGACCTGTTCCGTAGTAAAAGTCCTGACTCATTGTGTATATCCTCGTAGATTATATTTCCAGTGTCTGGGGTTGCTGGGCTTCATGCGGATGTTCGGTTCCGGTATATACTTTCAGCTTTTTGAGCTGCCTGGTGCCCAGACGATTTTTGGGAAGCATGCCTTTGACCGCGTGTTTGATAACGTATTCCGGCTTATCTTCAAGCATTACGGTAAACGATGTTTCCTTGATGCCCCCCGGGTACCCGCTGTGGCGGTAATACTTTTTCTGCTCGCTTTTGCGTCCGGTGAGCTTGATCTTGTCCGCGTTGAGGACGATTACAAAGTCGCCGGTGTCTACATGCCGGGCATATTCCGGTTTGTCCTTGCCGCTTAACTTGCGGGCTATTACCGTAGCCATCCGGCCAAGAGTCTTGCCTTCACCGTCAACGACGTACCAATTCTTGCGTACTTCGTCAGGCTTTGGATTATATGTCTTCATGTTCCCTTCTCCTTGATGATCAAAACGAATCTTAATAGTTTATTCAACGCTGAAAGTCAATAGTAAAATCCGAATGCGAATTTAAACTTGATCTTGCGCCTGCTGTTCTTTTGGCTTAAAACACGAATCGAGTTGATATTGTTCGGGAATGTAGCGGGTAAGTGAACCAGATCAACCCGGAAACGCTGGAGGAAAAGTGCCTAGTATAAGAAAAGGGATTTTGCAACTAATTTTTTCCGGTTCGTTCATGAAGCGCTGGAATGATAAAATGCGTCCCATGGAGTTGGTTGAAGTCGATAAACAGGCGCATAAAATGATTGCCGCCCTGGTTTTGTTCGATTTGAACAGCCATGAACTGGAGCCGGAAAAAAAAATCGAGCTGGGCACGAAAATTGTTCGGGGAGGAATTTTTGAATATCTTTACCGGTTGGTGATAACGGATATAAAACCGCCGGTTTTTTATAAAATAAAGGCTAATCCGGCCCATTATCAGCAGTTGACCCGCTGGGTTCTGGATCAGCTGCGGCCCAGGGTGCAGCCTTTGGGCAAAGATTTTTGCTTTGAAATGGAAAGATATTTCCAGGATTCAGACGAATACGATCTGGGGACGCGGATTTTGCAGGCCGCGCATATGTATGCCAGTTCCAGAGAGTTTGATCTTATAAAACGGGTCAATCCGGCTGACGACGAACTGCAGGAAATCGAGAATAATTTTCGCCAGGGGCTGGAGAGTTTTGCGGATCTAAACGGGATGCGGGAATTGATTTCCGGTCCGGGTACTGAGCCGGGAAAATTTGTCCATGTTTGCGGCCAGCTCCGGTTTCAAAAGAGATGGTCCCAGACGCCGAGAATTCCGGAAACTTCAGTTCTGGGGCATATGTTTATTGTCGCCTGTTATGCTTATTTTTTCAGTCTGGCCCTGGGGGCATGCCGGGTCCGGGCGCAGAACAATTTTTTTTCCGGCTTGCTGCACGACGTTCCGGAGCTTTTGACCCGGGATATAATATCTCCGGTAAAGCAGTCGGTGATGCGTATAGGCGACCTGATCAAGGAATATGAAAATGCCGAACTGGAAAGGCGCATATTTTTTTCCTTAAGACAGGCGGGCTACTCCCGGCTGGAGCAGCGGCTTAAATATTATCTGGGGATTGAAGTCGGTTCGGAATTCAATTCCTCGATTATGATGGAGGGGAAGCCAAGCTGCGTAACTACAGAGCAGCTGCAGGCCGATTATAATCAGGACCGGTTTGATCCCAAGGACGGCGAGATGCTGAAGGTCTGTGACAACCTGGCTGCGTTTATCGAGGCCTATACGGCAACGCGCAACGGCATAACCAACGAACAATTGCAGCAGGCTCAATGGCGGATAAGAAGCAAATATCAGCAGGCTCCGGATTTGGAAGGTCTGCATGTCGGAGCCCTGCTGGCCGATTTTGATTGACGGAATCCCGGTTGTTTGCGGATGCGAGGGCTTTTGCAGGCGTAAAATATAATGAAACCGGTTGGCCTTTTTGGACAAATGTATGCAAAATTTCAGGCGGACTGTTTTCAGACGATTAGAATGGTTATTGGGATAGTAAACAAAAGGTTGTTTACCCGGAAAAGTGAAGTGATTTAAAACAGGGAGGGCGGATGCTTTTACGTATGCGGGCATGGGATATAATGCGGGAAGAATTCCCGCGTGTTGAGGAAGACGCGAGTCTGAGCCGGATTATAAAGGAAATGAACAAAAGCCGAAAGGAACAGCCGGATAATAATTGCGTGCTTGTCTTTTCCAAAAATGATGATTTTCTGGGCGTGGTTTCCATGTGGAACGTCCTGCAATCAATGGGCCCCTGCCTTTTAAAAAGTTCCGGTTTGTCCGAAAAAGATGTGGATTGGGACCGTGCTTTTGCCCAGGCCTGTCGCCTGTGTTCCCAGGTACGCCTTAAAGACATACTGCAAAAGGATGTACCCCGGGTCCGCCCGAATGATCCCCTGGCCAGGATCATGGAGATTTTTCTTGATTACAGACGGGGACGGGCAGTAGTCACCGAAGGCGGCAGAGTCATGGGACTGGTGCTTTTGTCTGATCTGTACAAGGAGATAGCCAGAGACGTGGAGGAATGGTAGGAGTCTTTTTTCGGCTTTTGTTCTGCGGCTTTGGGCCGCTTCGGCCCGGGCGTGAGATATTTTTTTATTGAATGTATCCAAAAAAGGGTCAGGTAAATAAAACCCGCACGCAAGCTCGAAAAACCGGTATTTTACAGGCGCGGTACAAGCAACCGCGCCTGTAAAGATAAAGCGATTTGGTTCTTATCCGGAAATTAAAAAATTTGCGGATTTAGAAATATCAGGTTTCGGGTTCGGAGACGAGTCGGTTATTCCTGACCTTCCTGGCTTACCAGGGGCCAGACTTCATCAATATTCTGAACCGTTTTGATTTTTACCTTGCGCCTCAATTCCGCTGGTATTTCCTCAAAGTCCTTCTTGTTTTTTTCCGGGATAATAACCAGGCTTATCCCGGCTCCCGCGGCGGCGAGTATCTTTTCCTTGATTCCACCTACCGGAAGGACCCGGCCGCGCAAGGTTATCTCCCCGGTCATAGCCAGATCATCGCGCAATCTTTTTCCGCTTAACGCGGAAATCAGGGCGGCAACCAGGGTTATTCCCGCGGACGGCCCGTCCTTGGGAGTCGCGCCTGCCGGGACATGTATGTGTACGTCCTTTTTTTCCGAAAAATCGGCATTTAGGCCCAAATCACCGGCTCGGCTGCGCGCATAGCTCATTGCTGCCTGCGCGGATTCCTTCATGACATCTCCCAGCTGACCGGTCAGTGTAAGTTTGCCCTTGCCGGGCATGGTGCTGGCTTCAATATGCAGAATTTCCCCTCCAAACGGAGTCCAGGCCAGGCCGAGAGCTACTCCGGGAGGCAATTCCTTTTCCCGGTCTTCTTCCATGAATCTGGGCACTCCCAAAAGTTTGTCCAGTTGAGCGGGAGTGACCCGGAAAGGTCCCTTTCTGCCTTCGGCGACTTTTCGGGCAATTTTTCTGCAGATCGCGCCCAATTCACGCTCCAGATTGCGCAACCCGGCTTCCCGGGTGTAACCGTGGATGGTCCTGGAGATGGTGTTGTCGCTGAGATTTATTTTATAGTCCTGCAGTCCGTTTTCCTTGATCTGTCTTGGGAGGAGGTACCTGCGGGCTATTTTTATTTTTTCCTGCTCAGTGTAGCCGGGGATGCGTATGATTTCCATGCGATCCTGCAGGGCCGATGGAATGGTGTCCAGCATGTTGGCAGTGCAGATGAACATAACTTTGGACAGATCAAAGGCGACGTTTAAATAGTGATCGGTAAATGAATTGTTCTGTTCCGGGTCCAGCACTTCCAGAAGGGCAGAGGATGGATCTCCCCTGAAATCGGTGCCGACCTTGTCAATTTCATCAAGCATGAAAACCGGGTTGCGTGTTCCGGCTTCCTTCAGGCTTTGTATAACCCGACCGGGCATGGCTCCTATATAAGTCCTTCTATGTCCCCGGATTTCAGCTTCATCACGCATGCCGCCCAAAGACATGCGTACAAATTTTCTGTTCAGCGCCCGAGCAATTGAGCGACCGAGCGAGGTTTTGCCGACACCCGGAGGTCCCACGAAACAGAGAATGGGCCCTTTCATTTTTGGATTCAGCTTGCGGACGCTGAGGTACTCCAATATCCTTTCCTTGACTTTATCCAAGTCATAATGGTCTTCATTGAGAATCTTTTCCGCTTCCTTGATGTCAATGCGGTCCTTGGACAGTTTTTTCCACGGAAGTTCAGCCAGCCATTCCAGATAGGTCCTGACAACTGTTGCTTCGGATGAATCCGGGTGCATACCATCCAGACGTTTAAGCTGCTTTTCGGCTTCCTTGGATACTTTGGACGGGAGCTTAGCTTTTTCAAGGTCCTGTCTTAATTCATCTATTTCTTCGCCATTATCCCCGGAATCGCCAAGTTCCCTGCGGATCGCTTTCAGCTGTTCGCGCAGAAAATATTCTCTTTGCGCTTTGTCCATGCCTTCCTTGGCTGTGTTCTGAATTTTGGCCTGCATGGAGGCCACTTCTACCTCTTTGGACAATTGGTCATTGACCAGTTTAAGCCTTTCCACGGGATCTTCGCATTCGAGTATGGTCTGCGCTTTTTCCGTTTTCATCCTCAGATTGGAGGCTATCAAGTCAGCCAGACGACCATGCTCATCCACATTGTTCAGCACGGCCATTATCTCCGATGAATCTATTCCTCTGAGACTTAATACTTTTTCCGTCTGTTCCCGTCCGACACGGAGCAGGGCTTCTCCTTCCGGGCCGAATTCCTTGATTTCCTTTTCGCGGATCAGCTCTATTTCCGCCTGATTATATTCCTGGCCGCTTGTGTATTTTTTTATCCTGGCCCGACTCAAACCTTGAATCAGGACTTTCAGACGGCCATCCGGCATTTTGAGCATACGCATAATCATGCCTACCGTACCGACTTTATACAGGTCATCCGCTTCCGGGTCTTCGACCTTGTCGTCTTTTTGCGTGCAGATCAAAACATATCTGTTGCCGTTCAGCGCGGCGTCCACGGCACGAACGCTTTTTTCCCGGCCGACAAAAAGCGGCAGGATCATATAGTTGAAGACAACTATGTCGCGGACGGGAAGAAGCGGCAGGGATTCGGGAATATTCAACTCCTCGTTTTGCGATTCCTCATCGGCCGACGAGGGGTCTTCGATCATTATTTCAGTTTCCTTGGCCTTATCATCAGTCATATTTATCTCCCGTTCATGATTTTTATTCTTTTATCCGTACTTGTGGTATTTAAGTTCGCATAAATTTTTGTCAATGTTTAGACTTTGATTTTCGTTTTGTACAAGGTGGTTACCGGATATTGGCAGGAGATACGCTCCGGGGGTTTTCAGACTGGGCAATGCTGGCCGATGTGCAGAGCGTTTTTTTCGGAAATCCGAAGGTCAAGGTTTATAAAATTGGTTCGTCTCAAGAATCTGTGCAAAACATTTTAGATTGTTGGGATTTCTTTCATCGGGATCGAAATCGCTATCGGGATCGGAAGCGACTCCATAAGCCGAGGATTCCTTCCGCACCGAATGACATATTCTTTCGATTTCGATAGCGATCCCGATTTCGATTTAGATTATCCCAACGCTTAATCAATTTAATAATTTTTAATAAAAACCTTCAAATTTAGTGTGTTAAACTTTATTTGCGGGTTTTTAGCAACAAAGTTTTGCACAAATTTGTGTGAGGAGCCCATAAATTTTTATTAAAGTTCGGCCTGGTTCCGCGCCACGCAGGCTTATAACCGACAGGTCCGCCAAAGAAAGGGGGATAATCGTTTACCGGTAATTGTCCCGGATTCAACCCCCGGCAATGTCGAATAAATGAGTGTTTTTTTTATAGGCTGTTCCCTGAAATGAGGCCAGGACGGTATTTTTTTCATCGGTAACAATAACTTTGTAGGTTGCTGTTTTTGAATTGGCGCCTATTTCATGTGCTTCGGCATGCAGCATTCCATCTTTGCCCGGTCTGATGTATGATACATGCGCCTCTATCCCTATCGCCAATTCTCCCCGGGAATTTGCGGCCGCTCCAAATGCGATGTCGGCCAGAGCGAATATCGTGGCACCATGAGCCATGCCGGCCCCGTTGAGCAAATCATCCCTGAGCGTAAGGCTTGTTTTGGCGAATCCCGGACCGACTTCCTCAACATTTATCCCCAGGTATTTTCCCAGTTGATCATTTTGACGAAAGAAATCACAAACTTGTTCGTGCATATTTTCCTCTTTTGTATTTGTTTGAAAACTGATTCTTAAGTTCTGTTCCTCGGTCCGGCCCCCCCCTTTTTTAGAGTACATAAAGAAACCGGGCGGCCTGCTGCAAATGAACGCAAAAAAACAGGTGAATTTTGTAATGCGGTAAACGGTTATCTGCTTGCTAAAAGCTGTCGTTTTTTATCCTGTTGATTTTATTAATTTTTTATGTATGCTGTCTATATTTTACACTATTTTTCGATCTTACCGGAATGTTTACTTTTTTCTTGACAGAGTGAGCGATTTATTTAAAGAAAACGAAAAATATATTTGAATTTATTGTAAAGTGTAAGTTCAATCAAAGCAAATTTTTGTCTTGTTATGTCCAATATTTTGATTTTTATATTTTTTTGCGATTCAAAGTTGTTTGAGGTTAAAACATGAAATATTATCAGGCACAAAAACTAAAGCGGGTCAATCTCCGGCGTAAAAGGAGTAAAAAACCTCTGTGGACTGCGTTGATAGTTTTTGGTTTGCTTTCATGTACCCTTTTTTATTTTTGCGGGCCGGATTCAAACAGTCCGCTTGAGGCCAGCATTCCGCCCCTTAAGATGAACAACATTGAGGAGTCTGGTTCGACCGCAAAATCTGAAAAGAATAAATACAAAAACGAAGTTTTTTCGGAGCGAACAGAAGTTGGATCCACGGAGCAAAAGAAAATTACTTTGGCGAAAGCAGAACTGGATAATTCAAGGGTCGGCTCCAAGCCGAAAATTTCTGTTCAGGAAGGCACGATACAAGCTGGTCAGACAATAACGTCTCTTCTCGGCGATTATCTGACGCCGGCTCAGATTTACGCCTTGGCTGATGAATGCTCGGAAGTGCATTCCCTGAAGCGGATCAAAACCGGCCAAGCATACCGGATTCGATCTGCAGATGGCTTGCTGCGCGATTTTGAATACGAAATCGATGACAAAACTAAATTGCAGGTTCAAAAAGATGGCGATAATTTTGTCGTCCGGAAAAAAGACATTGTTTATGATATTCAAAGAATACTGGTTCGGGCTGAAATAGAGAACAGTCTGTTCCAGGCTGCGACAAAAATCGGGGAAAGTTCCGCTCTTCCGGTTCGTATCGCGCAAATATTCGCCTGGGATGTTGATTTTGTTAAGGATATCAGATCCGGGGATTCTTTTCGCGCGCTTATCGAGAAAAGGTACAGAAAAGGAAAATTTGCCGGGTATGGTAAAATTCTTGCCGCTCGGTTTGTAAATAAAGGCACGGAATTTAATGCTTTTTTATTCGAAGATTCCGGGGGGAGATGCGATTATTACGATCAGGACGGCAATTCGGTGCGCAAGGCTTTTCTCAAAGCTCCTTTGGAATTTTCACGGATTTCTTCCGGGTATACACACAGCCGTATGCATCCTATCCTGAAAATTCGACGGCCGCATTTAGCCATTGACTACGCGGCCCCGCGGGGGACTCCGATAAAAGCCATTGGTGACGGCAAAATTGTTACCAGATCCTATGCCAAAGGGGCAGGACGTTACGTGAAGGTACGCCATAACAGTGTTTACACAAGCGTGTATAATCATATGTGCCGTTTCGCGCGCGGTCTTCGGGTCGGCAAAAGGGTTAAGCAGGGTGAAACAATAGGTTATGTTGGTGCTACTGGCTACGCCACCGGTCCGCATTTGGATTTTCGCATGAAGAAAAACGGCAAGTATGTTAATCCGCTGAAAATAAAATCTCCGCCGGTTGAACCGGTTCCGGAAAAAGATTTACCGCATTTTAAAAAGACGGTAAATCCTCTAATGGCCGCTTTGGAAGGCGAAATAAAGGTCGCCGGCAAGATGCCCAAAACTCGTGTACACATGAATTGATTGCCCGATGCTCGATCTGAGAGCCAAATTGGAACTTTCCAGGCAAAAATTGCGCGAAATACTGGAAACAGTCGATCCGGATCATACTTATGTCGCCTGGACCGGGGGAAAGGACTCCACTCTTGTTCTCTATTTGTGGCGGGAACTTCTCCGGAGTGCCGGCTATTCAGGCAGGGTCCGCGCCCTTAATGTCGATACCGGATTCAAGTTTCCGGAAATCATTAAATTCCGCGATGAAACGGCCTTGCGATGGGAAATAGATTTAAGCATTTCCCGTCCGAATCTCGATCCTGCCTCCTATCCTGTCGCAAAGAACAAACTTCAATGTTGTACTGATCTCAAGATATCCCCGCTGAAAAAGACATTAAAAGAACTGGACATAAGATGTCTGATAACCGGAATCCGGGCTGATGAACATTCATCGCGCGGCAAACGCGCCTGTTCAGAGATGGACGATACCGGCTGTTTAAGGCTGAACCCCCTTCTTCACTGGACTGAAATGGACGTGTGGTCGTTTATCTGGCAGGAGGGGCTGGATTATTGCCCCTTGTATGAGCAGGGCTACCGCTCCCTGGGGTGCATGCCCTGCACGAATAAAACAGATGATCCTGGCGAGCGTTCCGGACGGGATAATTGCAAAGAAAAAAAGATGGATGTCTTGCGTTCGCTTGGCTATTTCTGAATAGTTTCCCTGTTTTTTGCGTTTTTTATACGGTGGTTTCCTGCTTGCTGAGCGCTTCTTTTTTTACCCGGTTCAGGGTCTGTTCCAGCACGGGAAGAACATTTTCCCGGATGTCCCCGGCGACGACAATCAACATCAGGTCATCCCCCGGTTTGAATCGGCCTTCGCGGGTTTCAACAATGACCTTGAAAATTCCGGGCCGGGCTTCTGCCTGATGAACGATATTTTCGATTCGTTCATGGTCTACCTTTACTTTCAGGCAGAGCACCTCTTTTTCATCCGTTCTTGACCATTGCCTAACTACCCCGTTATGTATCAGAATCATGCCGACACGCCGGGTAAAGTCCGGATGTTTTTTTAATTTGGATATCTTGCTGTCTACATCCATAAAAGAGGTCTCCTTTAATTTATGCTGAATATTCAATCATTGTTAAAAAAAACGTCTGAAATCGAACAGACCGACATCCTGCACTCGGGTTTTGCTTCCTGGATAGTCTGGAGCAAAAACCTTCCGGGGTCTATTCCGCAGACCTTGACCAGTTTCGGCGGCTGGAAAGTGGCCGCGGAAGAAGGTCAGGCCCTCTGGTTTTTTCCGGACAAGGATATTTTGCCGGCCTGGGCGCAGATTTCCAAATGGATGCGGATCAACCCCATAGTTGTCAAAGTCGGATTGTTTCCCTGCAAATTCATAGTCGGGCCAAATTTTAAATATTCCGTGTCAATGGACGAAGAATGCTCCTTGATGCAAACAGCGCCCGGAAAAAAATTTCAGGTATGGGCGCACCCCAATTTAAAGGATGCATCTTCCGGCATGCCGGGTATTGCATTTGAAAAACCGTACTCGACCTCAGAAGCCCCGGGAAATAATTGGTTGCTTTTTAATCCAAGTGAACAGATCAGTTATACTCCGACATTAAGCTGGCTGTTTGTTGTCGATCCGGTCGGAAAAAAACGGGAAAAACATTTTTTGAATAAGTGGCGCAAATTTCGGGAAATATTTTCAGATTTGGCGCAGAAACTGGATATAAAATATACAAATAATGAAAAGTACGAGTATATATTTCTCCTGGAAAATAGCAAGCAGCTTTCCAGCTGGATACAGGGATTGGTGGATGTTTTTGAAAAGGAAAAAGATTCAACAAACAAAGTTCCGTGTCTTTATGTCGGCGTGGAAAAAGGAGACATGGTCTTAAATCCTTCGGTGCTTAGCCGGCTTTCGATTGATTGGAGCCAATTGGAGCCGGACTTTTTTTATCTGCCTCTAAAGACTATATTCCAGCTTGGGGATGAAGTCAGTCCCTTAAATGCGGGCATCGGCCTGCAGGGCAGAAAAATTTCCGACCTCTTTCAGGTCGATACCGGTTCCGGCGGGGCTGCCGGACGACGCAACCTGCAGATATATTTGCCGTCCATCTTGACTTCGGGGCAGCATGCCGCCTGTTTTTACTGCGGTTTGAAAGGACATGCTCCGGACAAGTGCTCTACCCGTAATTTAATGGCCGATCAGTCCGATGTCTGGTCTGCTCTGGAAAAAATGAATCTGGATGAGATTGCCGCCGGACTGGAAAAAATGGGCAAAAAACTGTCCGCCGGAAAGCAGATAGGCGAACTTCAAAACACTGGATCGGATTGTGGCCTTTTGGCCCAGGCCATCCTGGAAATAAACAGCATTTCTCAATTGCGGACACTGCGCAAGGTGATGCGCAGCCGGGGACGAAAATGGCCGGAAGATCTGCGGACAAAATCCGAATCAGAAGATTCATTCCTGCGTACCGCCCTGGAAAATATGCGTATGGGAGAGCACTCGTTCGCGGCCCAGAAATTGCGCGAAGCTTGCTCAAAGGCGGGAAACGATTATAAGCCCCGGACCTTGCGGGGATTTCTGGCCATGGAGGAAGGGCGCTACCGGGATGCTCATAACGATTGGACCGAGGCCGAAAGCCTTTCCTATACGCCGCTGCAGCGGGGATACCACGTTTTTTTGCGCGGCAGATTGCAAGAGGTGGAGGGTAGTTTTGAAAAAGCTCTGCAGACTTACACGGAGGCCTTGAAAATTTCCCCGGATATGCTTGATGCCAGATACAGACAGGGAGTTTGTCTGGTAAAGCTCGGCTTTCCGGATCAGGCCCTGGGCATTTTCAGTACAATAATGGAAAATAATCCGGAAATATTTTTGCAGGCGATAATAGATCCGGAAATGGGCCGGGGACATCTGCATCTATTGTCCGGGTTTTACGATATTTGGGAACAGGTGCGAAAAAGGGCGGAGCAATCCCTGCACAAACTGGATGAACTTAAAGCAAAAATTCATAAGTGGTTTGATGTTGAGCATCCGGCCAGAGAGGAATTCTTAAAGCGTCTGGAAGCAGTGGCTAAGTTCAAGGACGCGGATAATTATACCGCGACAAGAAAATTGAATGTTGAAACAGCGAAATTGGGCCAGGACCTTCAAAAACGCATAAATCAGGGGATTTATGAGTTGAAGAAAAAAAGAGATATTATGCTCGAAGAGTTGCGTGTAGTAGAAAAGGAGTATTCCTGGTTTCCTTTCCAGCACTTTTTTCTCCGCCGGACGAATCGGCTGTTTAATGATTGTGCTTTGCGTTTAAATAATTTCGGAGATTTGAGCCTTGAAGCCCCGGACGGATTCAAACAGGGTTATTCATACATTAAAGAATCAGAAGAAATATTGAACGAATTGCGGCAGAATCTGGGCGTGGTCAGCAAGTTCCGGGACATGCTCCTTTTTGTTTTTTTTATGTTTAAAAGTTTTTTGTTTCTCGAAGCGCTCGCCCTTATACTCGGCATTCTCGTGGTTCCTCTTTCGGTTTTTCTGGGGTTAAAGGGTGACCAGCAGTGGGCGCAAAGTCTATTCGCCCAAAAATGGGCGGCGCAGAAAATGGGGTTGCTGGTAGTCAGCATTGTCTCGTTTGGACTTGCCGCGGTTTTGACGACACTGCGATTTGAAAGGTTGAAGGAGAAGTATTTCAAAAAATTTCGGTAACTATTCAGCACACGAAAAAAGTTCACCGGATTTTTTGCGTAAATTTGCGATAGGCCGCCCGGTTTTTTTATGCACTCTAAAAGGGGGAAACCGGACCGCGGGAATGTGTATATAAATAAAATTTCCAAACAAACATCTATTACCCGCACGTCTTTTTGCCCTCCTCCTGGCCAGCGAGTCCGGAGGGGGCAGGCATCACCCTTCAGCGGGCATTAGAAAACCGCAGGCCAAAAGCATGAGAAGCAAAAAATTTGGTGAACAGATACAAATTTCGAAAATGATTTTGCGCATTGTTTGCAAAATTTTCCGGGATGTCTTCGCCACTTAAGAATTACAAGAATTGAAGCAAAAAAAAAGCGGATCTGAAAACAGACCCGCTTTTTTGCGTGCAATTTTTTTGAACGTCGGACTTATACACAGCCCGTGGGTTTGGGAAGGCCGGCCATTTTGCAGGCTCCCTTTCCAGGTCCAGACGGAAACAGTTCATAGATGTGTTTCAGTTTGAATCCGGTAACTTTGGACAGGATACGCACCATGGGAGCGATCCCGTTTTTCTGGTAATAATCCTGTAAAAAGTCGAGGACTTTCTGGTGTTCTTCAGTAATCTCAGGGATGCCTTCTTCGTCCTTTACATATTCAACCCATTCAGGGCTCCACTGTTCAAACTTCTGAAGAAAACCGTCTTCGTCTACATCGAACTTTTTACCCTTGAATTCCACTGTAGCCATATTAACTACCTCCTTCTCCTTAAAAAATAGTTTGTAAGGAATTAAACTGAACCTAAACCTTAGAATTTACTCGGCCTCGGTGCTTGAGAACCGACCTAGCCGGTTTGAAGTTGCCATTTTCAACCAAGTGAAATTAGTCTCAAGCAAATATTGAACCCTGTGTAAATGCAGGGATGGAATTTTGTCAATCCTTTTTGACCAAAAACTATGGCGTATCGTAAACTAGTTTTAAAAGTTCGCGGTGGGCGAACTCCAATGTCGGATCAATTTCCAAAGCCGTGGATAACAGGGACACTGCCCGGGCCTGATCTCCGCTTTGTTTGCAGCACAGACCCAGATTGGCCATGTCCACAGCTGACGCGCTGTCCAGGTCAAGAGCTTTTTGAAAATACCAGGCGGCTTCCCCAAACCGTTTTTCACGGAAAAGGGCGACTCCAAGCAGATTGTGATATTCCTTGACCCCGTCATCAAGGGCGATTGCCTTCTGGATTTGATTTTTGACCTCCGGCCAACGATCCTGAAGGCTGAGTGTGTATCCGCAATAAAACAGGGCCAGGGCCTTTTCCTGGACATTGTTTTGAACTTCGGCCGCTTCTAAAAAATCAGCCAGGGCCAGATCCACGTTATTTTCCTGCAAGGCGAGCAATCCATACTGAAAAGGAAGATAATGGGCTCCGGGACAAATTTCAGAGAGGGAATTCAGTTTGTTGCGGGCCTTATCGGCCGGCAATTCCTCGATTATTCTTTTCCCTACAAACATGCCTATGCTGGCGGATGGGCTTCGTTCCCGAAAACAGAATCCGGGAATAAAATTGTAATGAGCTGGGATGTTGATTTCCGGGCAGGTCAGGTCAAGCGTATGCAGACAAAATCCTGTCCGATGAAGTTCAGCTGACAGCCTGCTCAATTCAGTGCCGATATCCGGAGTAGAGATGTCCGGCAGGTTTATCAGGTTCGTATCCTGACCGTTTTTAAGCCAATCTAATTCTTCAAGACATGCCGGCTTGGGCAGTCCCGAGGGCTCGTATTTTTTCCCGGAATCAAATTCTGCCGCCAATTGGGCGACTTCAGTAAGAGCCCGGATAACAGCTTTTTCCGGAGAAGTGGCGGTTCCGGCGGTGAACACAATGTCACTTTTAGCCGGAAAGGTCTCAGGATCCCAGGCGACGGCACCAACCGTTGGTATGGGCATGTCCAGAGAAAAATCTTTCAGGATTATATTTATTCCGTTTGTTGTGAATCTGGAATACAGTTCGTGTACTGGACCGTCGGGCAGGCTTTCCGGGTTGATGGTGGATGTGATCTTTTTCTGGGAAGCTATAAGAGCGCACACATGTCTTTCCACAAGTTCGCATGCGCCCTGCAGGATTGATTCCATTGGCGTGTTGCCGGCCGAGCTGCCATTGAATTCATTGAGCATGCGAAACCAGTCCACGGGAGCAAAATATTCGGAGCCGGGATCAAAGGCGGTACATGCCGCGAATCGCCAGGGAACAAGATCCATCAGGCGGCGGATTGTATCCGGAGAAAGGTCCTCTCCGGTTGAAGCGGCAATCAGTTCAATGGGCATTATATTCCGGGAAAATTTTTTTTCCGCCTCGCTCCAGGTCAGCATATTTTTTTTCTGCTGCCAAAAACGGAAAAAACTGTAACGTTCCACGAGCTCCATTAAGGCGGAGGCCCTGGCCTGATCCGGAGAAAAACCTTTCCCCATTTGTTTGCTGGAAGGCATGATTTTCCCTGCCTGACGGGTGCAGACGCTCATGTATACAGGAATCCCGAGTCGGCCTTTGTCCACGCGCAGTAAATCTTCCAACACGGCACAACCGCCGTCCCGCAGGGCGCTTTCCGCCTTGCGTGCCGTATCCGCGGGAGGCAGGACCTTGTCCAGGTCCGTGGTATATCCTTTGGGGCAGGAATGAATGCTAATCATTATTCTTGGGCTGTAAGTTGTAAATGTTGCACAGGAATTTTTCCTGTCTGTTCTCCGGGGTTTTTTCCTTGTAGCCGATTGTTTTTTGGCTGATCTTGAATTCCCGCTCGGCCAGCTTAAAGAATTTTCTGGATTGTCTTTTGTAGTCTGCGCTAAGGATTGCCCGGCCCTCCGGCTTTAAATGGCCGCAGATGAATTTGACCAGGGAGCGGTTCAGGTTCTCAATGTACAAAATTTCCGACCCCAGGATATAGTCGAACCTGGTGTTCATTATGGATTCGGCCATATCAACGTAACAGACCTCGACTTTGTCTTCCAGTCCGTTTTTCAAGGCGTTAATGCGGGCAAAGAGCAACGCGTCTTTGTTGTTGTCGGTAATGGTTGTCCGGAAGCCGAGCGAGGCGGCGTACAGGCCGCAAAGGCCTATTCCCGCTCCCAGTTCCAGAATAGATGTTTCTTCGGTTGTTTTTATATCCTTCAGTGCTGTCAGAGAATAACTCAACAGTATGGATGCCGGCCAAATCTTGGCCCAGAATGGCAACTCGAGAGGATCTGTCGTCGAACTTTTATCAACCAGCCGCTCCAGATATTCATCCAGATTCTGGATTTGAAGTATTTGCAGGTTGCTGTCTCCGATTTTAACCGATTCAAAATCCACCTGAAATTTTTCTTCGGCTTTTGCCATCAATGAATTAATATCGTTTTTTGTAGTCATAATTTTAATGATATGAAATTTAAAGGTTTTGCTTGCGCGCTTGAATTGATTTTCACAGTTGAAGGGAGGTAAACGGTTTTTCAGACCGGGTCAAGCCAGGCTTTTCCCGCAGGCGCAGGTTTTAGCCCGCAAAAAAAGGTGAACAAATACGTTTTGTTATTCATTTGAGCGATAAAAAAGGCGACCCTGTAAGGGCCGCCTTGCTGCTTTCTGGAGCGGGAAACGGGATTTGAACCCGCGACTTCAACCTTGGCAAGGTTGCACTCTACCACTGAGTTATTCCCGCGTGGAAATTGGAGGCGGCATCCGGATTCGAACCGGAGAATGGAGGTTTTGCAGACCTCTGCCTTACCACTTGGCTATGCCGCCTGATGAAAAATGGAGCGGGAGACGGGATTTGAACCCGCGACTTCAACCTTGGCAAGGTTGCACTCTACCACTGAGTTACTCCCGCGTCAAAGAAGATGATTTGATAATTCAGCACAAAATGAGTGTCAAGAAAAAAAGTTGGTTCCTGATATAGATTCGGGACACAGATGCATAAAATTATAATTTGTCTCTTTTGATTATTTACAATTATTCAATTATAACTTAAACACGAAGTTTAAATTTTTTATGGGGGGCAGTTGATGAAGCCTGAAGACATAGAATATTTTCGTGAAAAATTGCAGAAAATGCGGGATGAAATTTTGCAGAAAGGGGAAGATACCCTGGAAGACATGACTGAAGAACGCACAACGTATGCCGATCCGGCGGATCGTGCTTCAGCCGAATCTGACCGTGCCTTTACCTTGCGCTTGCGCGATCGGGATTTGAAACTGGTGCGCAAGATTAGTTCGGCCCTGGAAAGAATTGAGGACGGAACCTTTGGCGTATGTGATGAATGCGGCGAAGAAATCGGTCGCGCCAGGCTGGAGGCCAGGCCGGTGACTACCTTGTGTATTAAATGTAAAAGCAAGCAGGAAGAGCAGGAAACTGTCCTGGGGGATTAGAGCCGAAAAAATATGGAAACCAATTTTTTCCGGTTTGCCATCCGTGAGTTGGCGGATATGCTTGAAGGCCTGCGCTTGCAAAAAATATACGCCCCGACCTCGGATTGCTGGACTTTGGATATAGGCAAGGCTGGATATTTGATTTTTAAATCCTCCCGAAAGGGGGGATTTTTTTTTGTTTCCGGAGAAAAACCGGAAAACCCGATGACTCCTTCGGCCATGACCATGAAATTGCGCAAAACTGTCTGCAACAGAAGAATTGAAGTGATTTTTTCCGCTTGGCCGGAGCGCAAAGCCGCTTTTAAATTAAGCGGCAAAGGGACGCCTTATCTGATTTTTGACTTCTGCCGCGGACTTGAACTCCAGGATGATCCGGGTGTGGAATTTAAGAGGGAAACCGCATGGCCGGAACTGGATGAAATCTTGATAAATGATGACGCCTGGCGCGATTATCCGCAATTGTCGCCTCCCTTGCGCAGGGAGCTGCATTCCCGTTCCCGGTCGCAGGCTCAAGATCTGTTGGACGGGATGCGATCCGGAGAGCCGGAAGGTTTTTTTGTATGCGCATCCGGCGGAAAAGAAGAGTGTTTTCCCTGGAAACCCGTCGGAGCGGACCAAACTCAAGGATTTGCCTCGGCTTTGCAGGCCGCCGCGTATCTAGGCGTTAAGAACACCGGTTTTGTCCGTAATACGGATGTGGCGGCGGAAAAAAAGGTTTCCCGGGAACGCAGACGGCTTAAAAAGAATTTGCAAAAAATCGAAGAGGATGAAGCACGGCTAAAGCGTATGGTGGCCCGGGGACAATACGCACGACTTATTCAGAACAATTTGTTTCGCCTGCCAAAAGACGCTAAAGTCGCGCGTATTAAAGTGCTGGATGAGCAGGGCAGTGAGGTCGATCTGGATCTGGATCCGAGTTTGTCCGTCCGGGATAACATGCAGTATTTGTTTGCCCGCGAGCGCAAGGGCAGGCGCGGTCTAAAGTTTATTGCGCACAGAAGAGAAAAATTACAGGCTGAACTGGACAATATTCATGTCTCTTCTTTGCAGGAAACCCCGTACCGGATACGCAAAAGAGTCGCCGGAAAAAGCGCCATGCCCCGAAAATATCGAAACATGGCCGTGCATGTCTTTGAATCCGATGACGGCTATTTGCTTCTACGGGGCAAAAACAGCAAAGCCAACCATCAGCTTCTGTCCCGGGTGGCCAGCCCTTTCGACTATTGGCTGCATGTCCGGGGAGGGCCGGGGGCGCATGTAATTCTGAAAAGGGATCATCCGCAGCAGCACGTTCCGGATTCGAGTCTGGAACAGGCGGCGGCCCTGGCCGGGTATGCCAGTTATCGTCGGGATGACGACCGGGCTGAAATCCTTTATGCTTATGTGCGCGATGTTCGCAAGATAAAGGGGGCTGAATTGGGGCAGGTGGTTGTGGACAAAATCCAGGGTACCGTAGTAGTTGAATTGTCGGCTGAATTGGAAAGCAGGCTTAAAATTACCTGAAAACCCTGCCTGTGATCTGAACGGGAGGGATGTGAAACCGGAGGGGTTTTAAAATGGAAAAGATTTTGATAGTCGGTTGTAAAAAAATTATGGATGATGTGTGCATAGGCTGTTCGCGTTGTCTGGTAGGTTTTAACCGCCGCAAGGGAAAATTTGAAAATTATGATGACCAGGCCGAACTTATGGGGCTTTTAAATTGCGGAGATTGTCCCGGATCGGCCATCATCACCCGTCTGGCCCAGGTAAAATTGTGGAATGCTCCCATGCAGGAAAAGCCGACAAAGGTGCATATCGCGCCCTGCATATTGGACAACTGTCCCTATAAGGACATGCTTGTGGAAAAAATTCGGGCCAAATCAGGGATTGAAGTTGTCGAGGGGGCCCATCCTTTTATTCCCAACGATATATTCGCCTAGGCGGAATACATCTTAACATAAATTGCCGGAGTTCCAATGAAACAGATGGATGATTTTCTGCAGGATATGCAGGACAGGATAATCAGGGATACCGAACAGGAATTTGGTCAAGAGGCCACAAAACGCTGGCAGAATCCGACGCATTTCGGTCGAATGGACCTCGCGGACGCCCGGGCCAGACTTACCGGAAGCTGCGGGGACAGCATCGAAATATGCCTGAAGATAAAAAATAACCATGTTCAGGAGGCTTCTTTTTTCAGTGACGGTTGCGGGCCGAGTGTGGTTTGCGGTGATTTGGCCTGCGAACTCGCTGAGGGCAAAGATCTGGAGAACGCTGCCTCTATTACCGGAGAGCTTATACTGAAGAAACTCGGCGGATTGCCGGAAGAAAACGAGCATTGCGCTTTTCTGGCCGCCGGGACTTTGCAGGAGGCAATTGGTAATTATGTCCGGGGCAACAGATGATTTTGCCGGGGCTGTTTTTTAAAAAATGAAAAAAAATATATGAGACGGAAAGTCAGCAGGTTATGATCTGCAAATTTTTTATAAATATGTTTGGCGAATTTAAAAATAAGATTTTTTTCGCGATCTCGCCGTTTATTTTATTTTGTGTTTTGTTTTCCGCTCCGGCTTATGGAGCGGGGAATATGACCGTAGCAAGCGCCGAGAATGAAAACGGTACCCTGGAAATGAATCTTATGGAAGCCATACGCATAGGCTTAAGACACAGTCGCCAGGTCAAGATGACCTATATGGACCGCGTGCTGGAGAAATTTGACCTGGCTGAAAGACGGGCCGAATTTCAGCCGAATATTACCGTTGACGGCGATCTTAATATTTCCAGTTCCAGGACTGATACCGATTATAACGAACAGGCCTCCAGTCATGAACAGAAGGTTTCACGTTCGGCCGCTGTTAATCCCAAAGCTGTTCAAAAATTGCCAACCGGCGGAGAACTTATGCTGCAATACGCGTGGGGGCATGATGCCCGGTGGCGGGAGGACGGTTCCGGACATGAAGACAATTGGTCCGAGAAAGGAGAGTGGCGGGCAACGTTTACTCAACCCCTGCTCAAGGGGGCTGGAACAGATTACAATACAGCCTCGCTCAAAAGGACGGAAATGGACTCCCGGGAAGCGATACTCGGTTTGCGGGATGATTTAAGTTCACAGGTTTTAAATATTATAAATGCGTATAATTCGTTGTGGTCCGCGCAGGAAAATCTGCGGATTGAGAAAAATTCCCTGGAAGATGCACGTGAGCAGATGAGGGTCAATAAATTGCAGATTGAGACGGGCCGCAAGCCCGAGAGCGATATACTGCAGGTTGAATCCAATGTCGCCCGGCAGGAATTGAGTTACGAGAACGCGCTCAATTCTCTGGACCAAGCCAGAATGAATCTTCTGGATGTACTGGATCTGGATCTGGAACGCGAAGTAGAGGCTGTCGAAGAGTATTCCTTTGCTCCAAAAAGTCCGGATCTGGAAAGGTGTCTTAGGATTGCCCGTGAAAATAATACCGCCATAATCCGTGCCCGGAACAACCTGCGCCGCAGTGAATTGACGCTTATGCAGGCCAAGCGGGATAAACTCTGGGATTTGTCATTTGATGCCGATTACACCAAGACCAATCAAAATGATATTGATGCCGCAAACAGATATAATGAGGATTATTGGCAGGTCGGCCTCAGCCTGAAAATCCCTTTGCATTTCTGGGGACAAAGCAAATACGGTTACGAAAGGGGCGTGCTTTCCGCGCGTATAAATCTGGACAAGTCCCGGATGCAATTAAAAGAGGCTATGGATGACTTGCGGACCGAGATTGTCAACAAGGTTAGAAATGTGCGTCACGCGGAAAAACAAGTTGAATTGGCCCGAAAATCAAGAGAGATATCCTATAAAAGTTATAAAATGGATGATTTGAAACTGCGTCTGGGACGGATTACCAACAATGATTTTGTGGATTCGCAGGAGCGTTTGAGTTCCGCCCAGAAAAGCGAGGTAGAGGCGATCATAAGCTACATAGACCGCCTGAATTCTTTGGACAATTATCTGGGTACCCTGCTGGAAACTTATGATCTGGAGTTTAAAAAATCCAGGCCCGCCGTTGAGAAGAAATACCTGGAAGATAAAACCTGGATGCTAGACTGAGTAGGTTGCGGAGCAATTTATGAATTCACAGTCTGATTTTTATCGCAATATTCTGCATAATCTTAGTGACGGTGCCATGGCCGTGGATTTCGAGGGAAAGATTACCCTGTTTAATCCGGCGGGCGTTCGCATTTTTGGGATTGAGTCGGAAGAAACCGTTGTCGGCCGGAAGTTTGCCGAAGTGTTCATGCTGGAAATTGAAGGCAGCGATGATTTTAATCAGGTCGTCCTGGATGCCGTAAATCATGAAAAAGTCGGCCAATCCCGGGTGGTTAAGATCCAGGATTCCGACGGGCAGAACGTAGTCCTGAAGGTCAAGTCTTCTCTTTTGCAGGATGAATCCGGGGGAAAGCAGGGCGTGGTGGTTGTCTTCACGGACATCACATATGAAAAACATATGCAGGAGGAACAGGAGAGGCTCAACCGCGATTTGCAGCAGGCATATGTGGACATGGAAAATACAAATTCCAGTTTACGTTCGGCCCTGAAAAAAGTGCGTGTAGTTCGCAGGGTTGCTTTACTGGTGGTTGTCCTGGTTTTTATCGGGCTGGGCATGTATACCTGGAAAAAAGTGGACATTAATGAACTGGGCTCGCCGGAAACCTCAAGCAGGAGGGACGAATCCGGTCTGAACGCGGTGCCGGTTCAGTCCCAATCCGTGGATTCAAGCATTTCACTGTCCGGCAAACTGGAACCGTTGGAAAAGGTCAATCTTCTTTGTCCGTATAATGCCCGGATTAAGGATAAACATGTAGATTTCGGGCAAAGAGTGGACAAGGGTGATCTGCTTTTGACCCTTTCCTCGGAAGAGCTGCAGGAACAATATCGTTCGGCCCAGGGTGAGCTTATACAGGCCAGGCAGGATTATGAGAAGCTTTTGAACTGGAAGAACGGTACTGAATACGCCAAAGCCAAGAGGGCATTGTCCAAGGCCAAGTATCAGCTGGAACAAAGCGAAAGCAAATTGAAAGAAGCCAAGCTGCTGCACGAAAATGGAATAATGTCCAAAAACAATCTGCAGAGGGCCAGGGACGAGGTGCGCAATGCACGCATGACCCTTATTGAATCCAGGGAAAGTTTGCAGGCCGTGCAGGCCAAGGCAGAGGCCGATAAAATAAAGATTGTCAGATTCAAATTTAAAAACGCTCAGGCAAAATACGAGCGGATAAAGAAAAAATTGGAGCAGAGCCGGGTTACAGCCCCGGTTTCCGGAGTTGTTCTGCATCCGATAGTTGAAAAAGATAAAAAATACAGCATTGCTGAGGGCAGTTCTTTTAGCGAAGGAGATATTCTGCTGACCGTCGGCGACATGGAAGGCCTGTCGATTTCCACTGAAGTGGATGAAGTGGACGTGCAAAAAGTAGAACCCGGACAAAAAGTCAAGGTCAAGGGTGAAGGTTTTTCCGAGGTTACTTTTGAAGGTTTCATCGATCAGGTGTCCACGGTGGCCAAGGATTCAAGCGGCTCTGATTTGACTGTTTTTCCGGTACGGGTGGTTATTCCGGATCTGGACGCCGCGGAAAGGAAAAAGATTCGTCTGGGAATGACGGCCAATATGCAGGTGCAGGTATACTCCAATCCGCATGCCTTGCTCGTTCCTATCGATGCGGTCAGAATTACTCCGCAGGGAAATTTTGTCCAGATAAAGGATGAAAAGGGAGAAAGGAAAGAGGTCGAGGTTGAAACAGGTATAACCACTATGCGCATGGTTGAGATTAAAAAAGGACTTGCTCCCGACGACAAGGTGATTGTGCCGTGATGATAGTTTTGAAGGATATCCACAAATCCTTTTATTTGGGTCCGGTCAAGGTAGAGATTTTGAAAGGCGTGGAAATGGAGGTCGAAAGCGGCGATCTTTTGAGCATAATCGGGACTTCAGGATGCGGCAAGAGCACCCTTATGAATATTCTGGGCTTTCTGGATACTCCGGACGAAGGAACGTACATGTTTGAAGGCCGGGAAATGCGTGATTTGTCTGACGTTGATCTTTCCACCATCCGAAACAGTAAAATCGGTTTTGTCTTTCAGCAATTTTTTTTACTGCCCAAACTGAGTGCCGTGGAGAATGTATGCCTGCCACTGGTATACAGGGGAACAGCAAGGAAAGATCGGGAAGAAAGGGCCTTGCGCATGTTGGATAAAGTAGGCATGGCCGATCGTTCCGGACATAAGCCGACCGAGCTTTCCGGCGGACAGCAGCAAAGGGTGGCTATTGCCCGGGCCCTGGCTTCAGGTCCGTCGCTTATCCTGGCCGATGAACCGACCGGCGCTTTGGATAAAAATACCAGTCGGGAAATCATGGATTTATTTTCCGAACTTAACCGGGAACAAGGGATCACGATTATTCTAATTACTCACGATCCGGAAATTGCCCGTGATTGTTCGCGGATACTCAGGATGGAAGACGGCCTTGTCTTTCCCGGATAGAAAAAGGCAAGAGTCGAAGTTTTGAATATGAAAGTTTGTAATCGTTCAGCAAATGTCCGCAAAAAATCCGGTGGACTTTTTCATTGGGCTTAGCAGTTACGAAAATTTTTAATTGTCCGGAAGTCAAAATATGGTTATCAGGGAAAATATCAAGGAAGCGTTGCGCAGCCTGCTGGGGTCCAAACAGCGTACCCTTCTGGCCTTGCTTGGTATAGTCATCGGGATTGGTTCGGTTATAGCCATGGTTTCGATCGGGACAATAGTTCAAAATGAGGCTTTGCGCCAGTTCAAGGAAATGGGCACGGATATTTTGCAGGTCAGTCCTGAACACGGAAGTGGTTCCAGAAATAATAAAGCGGAATTCTCCCTGAGTGACGCCCTGCGATTGGATTCAATGTGCGGTATGATAGATATTGCCACACCCAAAACCTCGACCTATGGAAAATTGCAGTTTTCCGGGGAGGTTATGGATGTTCCCGCTTTGGGAGTGACTGAGGCGGCAAAAGATTTGTTCAAGGTCAATATGGTTGCCGGAAGATTTTTATCCGATCTGGACGTGAATATGTTTTATTGTGTTTTAGGAGCCAAAGTGGCCGACTTTTTGGCCCGGCAGGGGGTGAATAAACCTTTGGGCCGGAAAATAATTTTCAATAAAAAGCATTTCATGATTATCGGAGTGGCGGAGAGGATGTCCATGAATTCCATGCGTCCTTATGAAATTAATGAGGGCATAATTATTCCGGTTTCTACTTCATTCCGCTTTCCCCGTTCTCCCAAGATTCAATCCATTACCGCCAGAGTGGCTTCGGGGCATGCAATAAATCCGGCTATAGATCAGCTGAAAACATATTTTCAAAATGAGGCCGGAGTAAAGGTGCGGGTGACCAGCGCGGAAGAACTTATTAACAAAATGCAGAAACAGATGCGCATGTTCACCCTGCTGCTCGGCGCTATAGGGAGTATTTCGCTTATTGTCGGCGGAGTGGGGGTGATGAACGTCATGCTCGTTTCCGTTTCTGAGCGTAAGCGGGAAATCGGAATCCGCCGGGCTTTGGGGGCCAAAAGAATGGATATTCAGGCGCAATTCATAATCGAATCATTGATACTTTGTTTTGTGGGCGGAATTCTGGGCATCGGTATCGGAATCGGCTCTTCTTATGTCATATCCCGTTTTTCAGGTTGGCAGTTCATGGTTTCCCCCTTGTCCATCATTCTGGGAGTGGGGGTTTCCGTTTTGATCGGCCTGTTTTTCGGTTTTTATCCCGCCCGGCAGGCCGCAGCGCAAAGCCCGATCGAAGCCCTGCGCGCGGATTGATATATTTCAAGGACTCAACATTAGAAGGTATGATGTGGAAGTCGAAGGCAGCAATGGCTTTTACTGAATTTTGTAAAAGCAAAAATCATATTCTTCTCTCATAATTAATCACCGTAATTTTGAGTTTCTTTTTTAGTATCTGTTGACCAACCTTTTTGCTCCTCATGCTTTCGGCCTGCGGTTTTCTAATGCCCACTGATGGGTGATGCCTGCCCCTTCCGGACTCGCCGGCCTGGAGGAGGGCAAAAAGACGTGCGGGTAATAGATATTTGTTTGGAAAATTTATTTAGTTTCCATTCGGAAATGGCCCTTTTCCATTTTAACGGCGTCAATTTTCGTAATTATTCGATCACGTATTAAGATACGCTCACTCACAATTACTCAATTTCCTTGTTAAACAGGAAAAAATCTCATTTCCGAATCCAAAATCCGATATTTCTAAACCCGGAAATTTTTGAATTTCCGGATAAGAACTATTTATATGCACACCTGAATTAAGAAGGTTCGTCAGCAAAATCTGTGGGTCTCCTCCGGTTCAGGTAGATGTCCAAGTGTGTGAGATAAAGAGATTTTTAAGACCTCATAATTCCGAAAATCATATGATTTTCTGCAGGTCACTTTGGCTTTATTGTTGAGGCCCTCGACGGCATCCAGCACTATTTTTTCATGGGACTTCAGCCCATTGAAATTAACGAAATTCGAAGGGGAACATACCCACAAATTCTGCGGAAGACCCTTAAAGAAATAAGTTAAACAGTTAATGATTCCAACCTGTATTTGCTATAGTCTGCTTTAAATCCGCGCACTTCACATTCAGCCCGATCATTACCCAGCCGCGTGTGCATAAAAAATTCTCATCCTTGAACCTGACTTCGATATAGGGTAAATTGAAATAAATTTGGTATCTGTTCACCAAAAAAACGAGATTCTGCGGTTGCTGAATGTTCCCTCAGAATGACGGTCTGAAAACCAGAGATTGGAAACAGGAAACTGGATTATATGGATTGGATTTTTGCCTCGGGCTGAATTCGAAGTCATCCCTTTTTTATATTTGGTGGTCTTCGCCCGGTCCTTCCATAGCCGCTTATTACGCCCAGTGTCATTCTGAATGAATGGAATAAAGGATCTACAGGCAGCGTGCCGTTCATTCAGATGGAGCCTTGGCGATACAAAAATCTCGTTAAAAGCAAAAATTTGGGAGGTGCAACATGTTGATACGCAAAAATATCGAGGGTCTGCTGGATAAGGCCGGAATAAAGGTTAACGGCTCCAGTCCATGGGATATCAAGGTCCACGACGACCGGCTTTTCGCCCGGGTTGCCCGGGAGAAAAATCTTGGATTGGGAGAGGCATATATGGATGGATGGTGGGATTGCGAGCGGCTGGATGAATTCTTTTTTCGTTTGCTCGATGCCCGTCTGGATGAAAAAATGGGCAATTGCTTCAATGAAATGTTCTTAAGGCTGTGGTCCGTTTTTTCCAACCGGCAATCCAGAAAAAGGGCTTATCAGATAGCCGAAAGGCATTATAATTTGGATAACGATCTTTTCTTAAGTTTTTTAGACAGCTACAATCAATACAGTTGCGGTTTTTTTGAAAACACCGACGATCTGGAACAGGCCCAAAAGAAAAAAATGGAGATGATCTGCCGCAAGCTTAATCTGCAATCCGCGCGAAATGTGCTGGATATTGGCTGTGGCTGGGGAGGGTTTGCTAAATACGCAGCTGAGAAATATGGTTGCCATGTGACCGGGGTTAATATTGCCCGGGAACAGATCCAGTATGCCCGGGAACAATGTCGCGGGTTGCCGGTGGAAATACTTGAAAAAGATTATCGTGAACTGGAAGGCAAGTTTGACCGGATTGTTTCTATCGGGATGTTCGAACATGTCGGTCCAAAAAATTACAGGGATTTTATAGATAGCGTGCTGGAATGCCTGCATCCGGAGGGCTGTTTTTTATTGCATACTATCGGGGGAAACAAGTCGGAGCGCAATGCCGACCCCTGGATAAGCAAGTATATATTCCCGAATGGAGTTTTGCCGAGCATGACTCAGATCAGCCGGACTACCGAGGGCAGCCTGGTGATGGAAGACTGGCATAATTTAGGACCGCATTACGACCGGACCTTAATGTCCTGGAATGATCGTTTTCAAAAGGCCTGGCCGGATTTGAAAAAGAAATATTCGGAAGGGTTCCGCCGGATGTGGGAATACTATCTGTTGTCCTGCGCGGGGGCTTTTCGGGCCAGAAGCATTCAGGTCTGGCAGATAGTTTTTACCCGGGGATGCAAAGAGCAGCCGCCGTGCCGCTGCGTTATAGATTAAAAATCACACTGCGGTTCTTGCCCTGGTTTTTGGCCTGGTACAAGGCTTTATCCGCCCGGGAAAGAAGTGTACTGAAATCCTTATCAGAGCCCATTTCCGTTATTCCGAAACTGGCCGTTATTCCGGTCTTGTCTTCAAGAGGGGTGCTTTTTTCCAGTTTTTTTCTGATCCGCTCGGCAAACGAAAACGCGGCCGCCGAGTCGGTATGCGGCAAAAGGACCACAAATTCCTCGCCGCCGATCCTCGCCGCTATATCCTCGGCTCTGCTTTCTGCCCGCAGTATTTTGGCAAATTCGCGCAGGACGCTGTCTCCCTGGCCATGTCCATAGGAATCATTTATTTTTTTAAAATCATCCAGGTCGGCCATGATCACGGAAAGATGATAATTGTGCCTGCTTGACTCAGAAATATTATGCGTTGCGTGTTCCTGCAGGTAGCGCCGGTTATAAAGTTGGGTAAGTGGATCGACTCGGCTTAATTCATTAATTTTTGCGTTGGCCTTTTTTAGTTCAGAATTCTTTTTTTTCAACTCCATGCTCATCGTGGCCAGTTCGTTATTCAACAGTGAGAAATTTTCAATAATATTTTTTTCCGTGCTCAGTGAGAGGCCCAACAGGCAGAAGGTATCGTCTGCCATTTCGTATATGTAACTTACAAATGTACGTTCAGGATTTTTGGCGTTGAAAAAGTTTGGTATGGGGGAAGAGAGCGTGTCAGAAATGTAATAGGCAAAATTTTTGTTGGTATTGTCTGTCAATATGTCCCGGAGATTCCGGCCCAGCGGCTTATCGGCCAGTTGCAGCTGATGAATGCATTCCCGGTTGCAGTCAAGAATTTTTTCGCTGCGATTGAAAATTATACAGATGTTGCCGGGAGACCATTCCAGATAGTGCAGCAATAGTTCAGGATGTTTTATTAACTGATTCAGATTCATTATATTTCTTGTTCCATATTGCTTCAGCTATCTGCAATGATTCTTCGGCGGAAGATGGGTAGTAATCGGGGTTCATTTCCTGGCAGGTGCGCAGCATTTGCGAACATGCCTGTCCGCCGAGGAGGATTTTTATGTTTTGGGCTTCGTCCCTGTCCCGGATTTTTTTGATTATTGTCTGGGCGTGTTCCAGATTAAAGAGTATGGCTACCGAAAGCGCGAGTATGTCCGGTTTTTTGTCCAGGGCGTATTGCACAAGGTCTGAAACGGGCATGTTCGCTCCAAGATAGAATGATTCCCAACCGTTTATTTCGAACATTATGGATAGAATCCAGGCCCCCAGTTCATGGTATTCATTGGGCGCTGCGGCAACCAGGATACGTCCTTTCCAGGATTCGGGCATTTCCTGCGTGGAATAAAGCGAGGAAAGAACAGTGGATGCTATGGATGTGGCCAGGTGCTCCTGGGCAACGGATATTTTTCCGGTTTCCCACAGGAATCCGATTTGATACATGCTTGGTTTTATAACCTGGAGCATAAATTCCTGGAATTGGGTCAGGTCGTTTACCGCCTTGCGGGATATTTCCAGACTGCCCCGGGCATCACCGCGAAGCAGGTTCCCCAGGAAACCCTTCTGAATGGTTTCCCATTTACCGGCAACTTCCAGGTGGGGATCAATTGATTCTTGTTTTGAAATTCTGGACAAAAGATCATGCTGATTCAGGAGCCATTCATAAATAGTTATTATTTCCAGATTATAGGTGATGTGTTCACTTATTGTTTTTATCCAGGCCCTAAGTTCATGCTGGAAGTATTCGAGGTTAAAGCCTTGTCCGGAATATGAACGGTAGACCCAGGGCAATGACCTGGCCAAAGCCTCGTAATCGCCAAATTTGAATACGAATCCCATGAAAGCCGCATGATTTCGGTGATTATCAAACATCATGCGCAGATCGTTTCCGCCGATAAGCCGGAGGATATCTTCCCGACTGCTCATTATTTGATTTACCTGGTCAATTAACTGTTCGTGCCTCCGGGTATACTCCTTTACAGCTTGTTCAGGTATTAGGGGAAGATTCTGCGCCGTGTTGAGCATGCTGCAAAAATCGAGTTGGTCTTGTTTGCTTTGATCCATGCCTGGCCCGTTTTCCTTGATTTTTTGTGTCTGTGCACCTTATTTTGAATTTCCGGATAAGAACTATTTATATACACATTCCCGCGGTCCGGTTTCACCCTTTTAGAGTGCATAAGAAAACCGGGCGGCCTGTCGCAAGTTTATGCAAAAAAACCGGTGAACTTTTTTTCGTGTGCTGAATAGTTACGAACTATCTAGCTTTTTTTATGTTTAAAGACAACCAGAAAACCAGGTCGGCCGGGCATGAATCCGTTTAAAGGAAAAGACATTGACAGTCTGATGGCCGGCTGAATACATTTTTTTCTTGAGCATTCACGCGGTATGCTTGTTAAAGACGCAAGCGAACGGCCGGCATGATTAAAATATGAGGCGAATAATGCGCAAAAAGGTTTATATAGCTTATACCGGTGGGACTATCGGGATGTCCGGTGCCGAACAGGGTTATAAGCCCCTGCCCGGGCACCTTGAGAAATTGCTGCTGGAAATACCCGAACTTGGCCGATCGGAAATGCCTGAATATGATTTGCATGAATATAATCCCCTCCTGGATTCTTCAAATATGCGTCCCGAGGACTGGCTGCGGATAGCCGCGGACATAGCCGACAATTATGACAGATTTGACGGTTTCATTGTTTTGCACGGCACGGATACAATGGCCTATACAGCCTCAGCCCTGGCATTCATGCTTGACGGGCTTAAAAAACCGGTGGTTTTCACCGGATCTCAGATTCCGCTGTGCGAGATCCGTAATGATGCCCGCGATAATTTGATAACAGCTCTCATGCTTATCAACGAATATACCTTTCCCGAAGTGTGTCTGTGTTTCGGAAGCCGGCTTCTAAGGGGGTGCCGGGCAAAGAAGATGGATTCTTTTGGTTTTGATGCCTTTGATTCCCCTAATTTTCCCCATCTGGGAAAATTGGGCATAGATATAACAGTCCGGCGGGAATTATTTTTGCCCGCCGGAACGGAAGATTTCCGGTTGAACGTGGAGCGGATCAAGAAAAGTGAGGTTGTTTCTCTCAGACTTTTTCCCGGAATTTCTCCGCTAATACTGGAAAATATTTTGCGAAAGCCGCTTAAGGGACTCGTGCTTGAGAGTTATGGCTCAGGCAATGGTCCAAGCCGGGATCAGAAATTTTTGCATATTTTGACCCGGGCGGCTGAACGCGGAGTAGTGATTGTAAATTGTACTCAATGTCCTCGCGGAACAGTGCGGGATGACTATGAAACCGGCCGCAGTCTGAAGCAGGCTGGCGTGATAAGCGGACAGGACATGACCGCGGAAGCGGCGCTTTCCAAACTGTACTGTCTTATGCAACGCGGAATTGATAGCGAGGAAGTCAAAAAGCTTATGCAGGAAAATATCCGGGGAGAACTGACTACTTGAGAATTACGGATGCTTTAGGCCAAGATTTTTTAGACGCTTAAAAATTTGGTGAACAAATACAAAAAATCCTGCTCTTGCTTAAAGAATCAGCAAGTGCCGAAAGCCGGGAAAAGGAAATTTTCAAATAAAATTCAATTAGTTTGCAGACGGAAATGATGCAAGACGGAAATCAGCATATAGTAGGCCGGATAAATAAGGGATAGAAAAGCGGCTTCGCGGACCCAGTCCGAAGCGGGGAAAAAACATATCAAAGCGATTATGGCCGCGTACAGCACGGAAAGCATGATTGTCGTACTCTGCAGCCAACGGGTCTTGGACGGGTAAACGTATTTCAAGGGTACGAAGGTAAGCACCGAGAAAAATAAAAGGGCGACAATAGTTCCGGCTGTGGGCATGCCCAGGATGTAAAGATACAAAAAAATGATATTCCAGTAGGAAGGAAAACCCACAAATGATTCTTCCGTTTTTGAATTTTTCTGACAAAAACCATAAAGGCTGGCCAACATGGGGATTACTGCGAGCCAGGCCAGACCGGAGGGCAGGACGTTAAACTGAATGAGCCCGACGCAGGGAAGAAAGACATATGTAAGATAGTCGATTAAATCATCCAGGCGCGCGCCATCGAAGTCGGGCAGGATTTCCTTGATGGCGCATTTTCGGGCCAGGGTGCCGTCCGTGCCGTCGATTATGACCGCGATGAATAGAGAAACGAGAAAAACGCGGATGTCCTGGTTGATGAGCGCGATAGTGGCCAGGAAAGAAAAGATTATCCCGGTTGAGGTATATAAATGCGTTCCGATTGCGCACATTTTTTTCGCGTTATACATAATTGATCCTTTTAGGGTTTTATTCTGATGCAGGGTAATGGCGGAAAATTGTCCTAAGAATTTAAAAATGTTGACAAATTTTGTTTCTGTCGTCAAGGTTTAATTTGCTGTTTTTGGCCGGCTACATGGTTGCAAGCCGAGCAGCCTGCCCGACCCCTCGATGTTGGCATCAAAACAAAAATTTGCCTTTCTGAGGAATCAGCGAGTCCGGATGGAACAGAGCATCATCTTTTGGAGAGCATGAGAAAGTTTTTGTCCGGAAATTAAAAGATTTTCGGATTTAGAAATATCAGGTTTCCATCCGGAAAATAATTTGTTTTTTCAGGGACCGGACAGATATTCAGAAGTATTATTTGACCGGGACTTTTGCCGGAGACCAAGTTCATCTCTTGAATTTTTGTTGAAAAGAATTTATAAAAACATAACGCAATTTGTAAATAATTGAAATCAGGTTGTACCCAGATGGTTGGCCCGAAAACTCTAACCGGGAGTAAATAATGTATGATCATGAGGATGAAGTAAAAAAAAGCGAGGCTGAATTGCTGCAGCTTGTTACTTTCAGTATAGGCGAAGAGGAATTCGGGGTGGAAATCCTTAAAGTTCAGGAAATAAACCGAATGATGGAGATAACCCGAGTACCCAAGGCACCTGATTTCGTTGAAGGTGTGATTAATCTGCGGGGCCGGGTTATTCCGGTTATTGATTTGCGCAAGCGTTTTGGTCTGCAGTCCAGGGTACACGACAAGGATACCCGTATAATTGTCATTGAGATAAATAAAATGATTGTCGGTTTTGTTGTCGATGCCGTTTCCGAAGTCCTGCGCATTCCGGCGGACACGGTCGAACCGCCGCCGCCGGTGGTAGCCGGTCTTGATTCCGAATACATAAGCGGCGTCGGCAAATTGGAAGATCGGCTGCTTATCCTGTTGGATTTGGACAGTTTGCTGACGCGTCAGGAAAAGAGCCAACTAAGTCAGGTTTAATCCGCTTTGATTCATTTTCTGATGGCCATTTCCTTTATGTTTAATTTGTAATCCCCATATGGTGTCCGCTTACCGGATTTGTATGCCGTAAAACTGGAAAAGGGCCGTTTCCGGATGGAAACCAATTAGCATTACATCAACAGAATTGATTGACGGATACTGGAACTATTTGAGTTGGCATTAAAAACAGCTTGCCGCATTATTTTTGATTTTCGTCAGATTTTATTTATCTGCCCCGCCGAGGCGGGGCTTTTATTTTGTCTTTTCAAGTACATGCATCCGGCCTTGAGCGGGGGTCAATGTTTTTTCATGTTGGGAGTTATCAGCCTTGAATGTAAAAAGTTTTAGCGCAATGCCTCTAAGAGGCCTGGAACAGGGCCGGGAGGTTCACCGGATATATAAAGCGGGACCGGCAACCTTGGCTATGACTATGCATTATCTGGTGTCCAGGCAGCTGAAGCCTTGCGTTATTTTTCCCACATCCCGTGATTTGACCCGCACGCAGTGTTTTTTAAATTTGTTTACCCCGGATGCCGATGTCCTTTTCTGGGAGCGCGAATGGCTTTTTCTGCGTCAAATTCCAGTAGATAAAAGCCGCGGCTGGGGGGAAGTATGGAATTTTTTGTTTTCTCTTCATCAAGGCTCAAATTGGAAGGGCGTGGGCATTACCCTGGATTGTCTGCCGCCATTTTTACCCTCCGGGCATGAAGTTCGAACGAATCATCTGTATCTGCGTCCCGGAGATGAACTTGTCCCGGAAATGATTCTGGAGACGCTTATAAATTGGGGGTATAAACGGCTTTCAATGGTTGGCGCCCAGGGAGAAATCGCAGTCCGGGGCGATATAATGGACATATTTGCCCCGGGATTCGGTCTTCCCTTGAGAATGGAATTTTTCGGAGATAATCTGGAAAGTATCCGTTTATTCGATCCGGCAACTCAGCGTTCGCATAAGAAATTGGAACAGGCGGTTCTTTTGCCGGTATCGCCGATTATAGCCGGTGATGAATATATTCGAAAGGCCAGGGAAAAATGGAAGCGATTATGGACAACGGGTAAATTGACAAAGTCCAGACGGGATGACCTGGGAATGCATCTGGAGGATCATGAACTGGATATCCCGCCCGGTTTATATTTTGAGCAGAGCAGCGGTGTTCTGGGTCGGATCAAGAATGAAAACGTCCGGTTTATCCTTGTCGATGCCTCAAATATTCGTCCCCGCATGGAGGAGATAAGCTGGGGATGGCAGGAATGGGCCAGAGAACAAAATTTACCCAATGATGAAATTTTTGATTCGGCTAACAATATTCTTGATGCTCTCAGTGAACCCGGGAGCATTCTTTCGGACAGCCTGGTAATCGGCGAAAAACAGAGCGGTCGCGAACTCGCGGAAAAGGATATCCGCGAATTCGCGGATTATTTCTGGACCCCAGAAGATCAGAAAAGACCCTGGCCCGCTTTGCTTGGTTTTCTGCACGATTGGAGATCACATGCGCAACAGGTGCTTCTGGTGTTCAGGAGCCATAAATCCCTGCAGAAATTTATCCGCTTGGTTGAACATGAAAATTTGACTCTGCACCATGATTGGGACCCGGCAACAAAAGGATTGTTCGCTCTGGTCGCTGATCTGCGCGGCGGGGCCTGGCTTAACTGGAATCAGACTTTGATTCTGGGGGAGGATGTGCTCCAGCCCGGAGCGCAGAGCGGCGTCAAGACGGGCAGTCGCGATTTTAAGGGCCTTTCCGGTTTCGATGATATTCGCCCGGATGATCTTTTAGTGCATCGGGATTATGGATTGTCCAGATTCGGAGGTCTGCATCGCATTCAAGCCGGCGATTTCAGCAATGATTATATCCTGTTGGTGTTTTCTGGCGAGGACAAATTGTATCTGCCGGTTGACAGTCTTAATCTGGTTCAAAAGTACAAAGGACCGGAAGCCAAACCGCCGGCTCTGGATAAATTGGGCGGCAGCCGATGGCAGAAAGCAAAATCCAGCGTGCGCAAGGCGGTGGAAAAGATCGCCCGGGATCTTGTTGATATGTATGCTTATCGTAAGGTGGCCAAAGGATTTTCATATTCACCTCCGGACGACCTCCTTTATGAGTTTGAGGCCAGTTTTGGCTTTGATGAAACGCCGGATCAGGAAAAGGCCATACAGGAAGTTCTCGCGGATATGGACAACCCCCAGCCAATGGATCGCCTTGTTTGCGGAGATGTCGGGTTCGGCAAGACTGAGGTGGCCATGCGCGCCGCATTCAAGGCCGTGGCTGACGGCAAACAGGCCGCCCTTCTGTGCCCGACTACCGTGCTTGCTGAACAGCACTATCAAACTTTTCGACGTCGAATGCAGGACTTTTCAATTACCGTGAGCATGTTGAGCCGTTTTGTTCCTCAAAAACGCCAGCAAAAAATAGTAAACGCTCTGGCCCAGGGTAAAGTGGATATTGTAATTGGAACGCACCGGATATTGTCCCGGGATATTAATATCCCTAATTTATCTTTGCTTATTCTGGATGAAGAGCAGAGATTCGGGGTGCGGCATAAGGAAAAAATAAAAAAAATGCGCCAGAATATAGATGTGCTGACGCTTACAGCCACCCCTATTCCCCGGACGCTACAGCTTTCCATGTCCGGTATCCGGACTTTGAGCGTTATAAATACTCCACCCGTGGATCGAAAGCCGGTGGAGACTTCCATTATAGAGCGGGATGATGATTTTTTGCGTTCCACTTTACAGAGGGAATTGGCCAGAAACGGACAGGTTTTCTGGGTTTACAACCGGGTGCGCGGGCTTGACCGGGTTGCGGAATATGTAAAAAAATTGGTTCCCGAGGCCAGGGTCAGTGTTGCCCACGGCCAAATGTTGGAGCGGGAATTGGAAAAGACCATGCATTTGTTCTGGCATGGAGAAGTGGACGTGCTTGTGTGCACTTCAATAATCGAATCCGGTCTGGATTTTCCCAAAGCGAATACCTTGATCGTTGATCAGGCCCAGTTATTCGGACTGGGCCAATTGTATCAACTGCGAGGGCGGGTTGGAAGGTCGGGGGAGCAGGCATATGCATATTTTATCGTTCCTTCCCTCGCGGGGTTGAGCGAAATTGCCCGCAAAAGAATGCGTATTATTCTGGAGATGGATTATCTGGGGGCCGGTTTTCAAGTAGCTATGCAGGATTTGCGTTTGCGCGGGGCTGGTAATATCCTGGGAGAGGCACAGTCTGGAAATATCGGGCGTGTGGGCCTGGACATGTTTCTGGAAATGCTCAATGAAGAAGTGCAGAAAGTACGCGGGGAGGAAACAGGACCGTCCAGGGAACCGGAGATGAACGTCCGCTTCGCCGCCCATATTCCTGAGGATTATATAGCCGGTGGCACGGAAAGGTTGCGGTATTACAAGCAATTGTCGGCCAGCAGGGATGAGGTTGGTTTAGAGGAAGTCGTCTCCGAGATAGTTGATAGGTTTGGGAATATCCCCCGGACATTTAAGGTCTTTTTGGAAGTACTCAGGATAAAATTGGTACTTTCGGAGCTTGGAGCTTTCAGGGCGGATTTGTTCGAAAACAGAATGCGTCTTATATGGGATGAAAATGATTGCCCGGTATCCGGGGAGAAAATAGTTTCCTGGCTGTCTGACAAGTCTGAATTGGTATCCCTGTTGCCTCCGGCCGGTATTGAATTGCGCAGCTGCGATGAGGATTTGCTTTCTTCTCTGGATTTTTGGAAGAAAAAGATTGTTGAATTAAGGGACATGAATACATGAGAAATTTAAAAAGTATTGTTTTTTCGGCCCTGTTTTTGTGCGTATGTGGATTATTGTCCGCATGCAGTGGGGAAAAATGGGAACCCGGAGTAATCGCCAAAGTGGATGGCGAACCGATTTATCTGCGTCAGCTGGAGGCTAAATATGATTTTGACCATTTTGAATGGGATGCCGAACATTTGCCGCGGCTGAAGGAATTAAAGGCTGAATATAGAGGCATTCTTTTAGATCTTATAGTCCAAAAACTGGTTGAGGCGGAACTGGAAAAGACCGGTGAAACCGTTGCCGACAAGGATGTTTTAGCCAGGGAAGAGGAGATAAGAAATGATTATCCCGAGGGCGGATTTGAAAAGATCCTGGTTGAAGAATATGTGGATTTGAATTATTGGCGTGAACAGGTCAGAGCAGGATTGCAATGGGAAAATTTTGAAAAAAAATTTCTGCGGCCCAAGTCCGAAGTCAGTTCGGAAGCGATAAAAAAATATTATAGAAAGCATATTCGGGATTTTTATGTTCCCCGCCAGATAAAATTCTTGCTGATAACCGGCCAGGATGAAGAGATGGTTCGCAACGCATTGCGCGCATTTAAGGCCGGAAAGTCACCGCAAGAAACACGCGCCGAATATGAGTCCCTGACTATTCATGAGTATTTAATGCCCCCGGATCAGCTCCCCGCAGCATGGTCTTCGGAGCTTGAATCGTTAAAGCCCGGTGAGAGCAGTGAAATCAAGATTCGCAAAACAAAATATTTTGTTTTATATGTGCTTGAACATAAAGCGGAAAAAATTTTGCGGCCGTATCGTGCTTATGCTCTTATTGAAGAGAAGCTGATGCAGGAAAGACAAAAAGAAGTGTTTTTTGATTGGCTAAAACAAAGATTGGAAAATAGTCGCATACAGTTTAGCGGCTATTTGAAAAAGGAGAACGATATTGAAAGTTAATTTGTTGAATAAACAGGTATGTTCATTAATAGTGGCTGTTTTGCTGGTTTTTTTTGCCGGCAATGCAAGCGCCCAGGTCGTAGACCGGGTTGTGGCTGTTGTTAATGGAGAACTTATTACTCTTTTTGATTTAAATGAAAAGTTAAAACCCTTTTTGGAGCGATTTCAAGGCAAGCAAATAGAAAACAAAGACAAGAAAGATATTTTAAAATTGAAAAAGGATGTTTTGAATAAAATGATCGAGGACATCCTTTTGAGGCAGCAGGCTGACGAATACGGGATTGAGGTTTCGGACATGGAGGTTGATAATCGTATCCGACAGGTAAAGGCCCAGAACGGTATTGATGAGCAGGAATTGAAAAAGAAGCTTAAACTTGAGGGCCTAACTCGTGAGCAATACGCGCACCGGATTAAACAGGATATTCTCAGACATCGCCTTATAGGAGCGATGGTCAAAAGAAAGGTTGTAGTGACTGATGAAGAAATAAAAGAATATTATCAGGAACATAAGACTGATAATGTCCGGGAGAAAAAATTGGACCTCAATTTGATTCTGGTCGCTGATTTAGATAAGGCAAAAGAAGTTTTAGACCTGATCAAAGAGGGTAAGATTTCATTCAAGGATGCTGCCGCCGAATATTCCATCGGCCCGCAGGCTGATGAAGGCGGGACTCTCGGTTATATGAGCTGGAATTCCATGCACGCTGACTTTAAGGAAGCACTTCAGGGGGTGCAAGCCGGTGAAATTACCAAACCGTTTACTTTTCGCGACAATGGAGCCCTTTTGAAGGTGGTGGATTTGGAAGAAGGAGAAGTAAAGCCTCTTTCCGAAGTCAGGGAAAAAATCAGGGATAAGATTTATAAGCAAAAATTCAATGAACAGTATAAAGAATATTTGTCCGAGCTCAAGGATGATGCAGTCATTGATATTCGTCTGTAAAAAATAATTTTTTGCAGGCAGTGTTAAGTTTTAAGTTCAAAGTTACCTTTAGAATTAAAGACTTACAGAATTTAATCTATGCGTTTAACTCCCGTCTTCGACTTTTTGCCGTTGCGTCAAAAATTGATGCAAAAAATTCGGTGAACTTTTTTATGTGGTGAACAACGAAGTTTTTTTGTGAATTATTTGGATTGGCGGACAACCGGACGAGACAGCCCGGATTAGGTGGAATCAATTATGGAATTATATGAAATCGGCCAGAAATTAAAAGAGGCTAGAGAAAATAAAGGGCTAACAGCGCATGATATACATGAAAAACTGAAGATCAGCGTGCTGGTTGTGGAGGCCATGGAGAGCGGTGATGAGGATAATTTGCCTCACCCGGTGTATACGAAAGGTTTTTATCAGGAATATATCCGGTTACTCGGACTCAACTGGGATGAATTCGCGGACAGAATAGATATGCTGGATGAGTCAGCTGATGAATTTGATGAGTCCGGAGAATTGCCAACCTCCCTGCAAATTTCCTCTAAGCCCAAAAAAAGTTCCTATGTATTAAAGGCGGGCGCAGGTATTCTTCTTTTGGGATTGGCCGCTTTTTTTGTCTGGTTTATAATATTTTCTTTTATGGACAATGACTCTCAATCGAAAAATGATATAGTCTCTTCAAAAAAAGACGACGGACTGGAAAGGTACGCGAACGATACACGCGAATCAGAAAAAATCGCTTCGGAATTTGCCGACCCGCAGGAAGCACAAAACGCAAGCCGGGAAGTCCGCTCTCCCGAGTCAGCGACAATGGCGGACAATGCCAGTACGCAAAAAACAGCAGAAATGCCCCCTGACTCTGTTGCTGATCCGGATCCGGATGAAAATGAAGCCGACCTTGGGCGGGAAAACGGCACGGAACAAAGGGCCGTGCAAGACCCGGTCGAGACTGATGCGGAGGCGGAAAAACAATCGGAGTCTTCCGATGCAATGCTTGGTGCGAATTCTTCCTTTTCCGCTGATGAGTCCGTTCGGGTCATGACGGTCACTGCAAACGATGATTGCTGGATGTCGGCCGAACTGGACGGCAAAAAGCGGGAATTTTATCTGCGTTCCGGAGACAGTGTGAATTTGGGTTTTGATGAAAGCCTGCGTCTGCGCCTGGGCAATTCCGGGGGGGTGAGTTTGACTCTGGACGGCAGGGAATATCCTTTTGAGAGTGTAGACAATGAAGTCAGAACCATCACTGTTGGAATTGATGAATAATATGGCTTGGCAATGAAGATGCTGTATTTACGTGTTTTTACTTTGTTCGCAGGCCGACAGGATATATGGAATTTTCTGACAAATGTTTAATCTTGCGCACGGGCGGATTTCGGGAATATGATGTTTGGCTGAGAGTTTTGTCTCCGCAATGCGGAATATTCCCGGCTTTTGCTTTTGGCGGCAGTAAAAGCAGAAGAAGATTTTGCGGTTGTCTGGATGTCCTTAATTTTGTTGATTTTAGAATTCAGTATAACAGGCGGCGCGATTATTATATCCTCCAAGAAGGAAGCCTCCTGCGCGGTTTCAGAAGCCTGAAAAGAAGCGGAAGCAGGCTCGGAATGGCTGCCAATTGCTTGCGTTTTTTAAATTCTTTGCAAATATCCTCCGAGGATGCGGCTCAAGTTCATAAAATTTTGCTTGATTCTCTTACCGCGCTTGAAGATGAACCTTCCCCAAGTTCCTTTTTCCCTTTGATTTTTAAAGTTGCTCTGGTTTTTTGTATCGGTTTTCGTCCGGATATGTCCGGTTGCGCGGGTTGCGGTTTATCTCTGGACAGGATACAGAATCCAAGTTTTGATATCTTGGGAGGACGTGTATTTTGTTCTGGCTGTAAATCCGGTGCCCGGGCCGTGGTATCGGCACGAAACGAAGCCCTGGTCTTTTTGCATCGGATTAAAGATACCGGTCCCGTTGATTGGATACGATGGAGTCCGCCGATGAGGGTTCGGCAGGATTTCTTGCGTCTTGTGGATGCGTTTGTAAATTGTCATTTGCAATTAGAAAATTAGT
>JBNJHA010000011.1:27289-54479 GCA_051748085.1 Thermodesulfobacteriota bacterium | reverse complement strand
AAGCGGACTGGCGGCCAGGGTCCGGGAGGTGCTGGACGCTTCGGTAAGAGTTGCATGACGGAGACACAATGTGTAGGAGTGCGGGCAGGAGTATAACAGAGGAACGATAGAATGTCTGGAAATCAATGGAACAAGGTTGTTCGTCGGGGATTCAGTGATCAGCCCGATGCACGCCGGGCAGTTGACGATCTGGCCAGTCAGTTGGAAGGGCCGGGATTGAACGCGGTGGTTTTTTTCTGCGCCCCTTCTTACGACCTGGACGCCTTGGGCAAGGCCGTGCAGGAGCGATTTGAATGCCCTGTGGCCGGCTGCACAACTGCCGGAGAGATTTATGCGCCCAAGGGTTACGTGCAGGACAGTCTGGTGGGTATCGGCTTTGCTTCGCCGGATATTGCCATGACCCCCGTGTTCATTCCTTCGCTTACGGATTTTCTGGGCCAGGGTGATCCCGTGGCTTTTAAGCCTTCCGCATCGGCCCGTAAGGGTAAGCGTTTCGCCCTTATGCTCATTGACGGATTATCGTTGATTGAAGAGCGTGTGGCCTCGGCGGTGAAGGCACATCTGCCCGATGTTCCGCTGATCGGAGGATCGGCAGGGGACGGGCTGAACTTCGGCCGGACTTACGTCTACCATGATGGCTGTTTTCACGACAATGCCGCGACCGTGGCTTTGTTTACAACCACGCTGCCCTTTAAAACTTTTCGCATCCAGCATTTTGTACCTTCAGAAACCAAACTGGTGATTACCGAGGCCGACCCGGCCACCCGCACGGTGATGGAAATCAACGGTCTGCCGGCAGCCCCGGAATACGCCCGGATTGTGGGCGTGCCTGTGGCTGAATTGTCGCCGGAGATATTTGCCGCGCACCCGATAATGGTTCGAATCGGCGGTGAATATTTTGTCCGCTCCATATCCAGGGCCAATGCGGACGGCAGTATGACCTTTTTTTGCGCTATAGAAAACGGCCTCGTGCTGACTCTGGCCAGGGGGGTGGATCTATTAGAAAATTTGGACGCCCAACTGCATTATTTGGCCCGGGAAATTCCGGATCTTCAGCTTGTTCTCGGGTGCGACTGCATCCTGCGGCGAATAGAAGTGCAACAGCGTTTGGAGGACAAGCAGCTCGCCGAACTGCTGAGCCCATTTCCCTACATTGGCTTTTCCACCTACGGAGAGCAGTTCAACGGGGTTCACGTCAACCAAACCCTGACCGGTCTGGCCCTGGGAGGCGGGGATGCCTGATCGTCTCAAGAAACTGGAACAGGAAGTCTCGCGCCTGCGCAAGGTAAACCGGGTTCTGATGGAGCGGGTGGAGCGCTCCATCGACAGTAATAGCACGGATTTTGGCCTTTTTGAGCACAATATCCTGCTGCAAAAACATGTCGAGGCACGCACCGCTGAGCTGGAGAAGTTGCAGACCCAGCTGCTGCAGGCCCAGAAAATGGAATCCGTGGGCATCCTGGCCGGGGGCGTGGCCCATGATTTCAATAATCTGCTCCATGTGATGCGCGGTAATATCGAGTTGCTGACCCGGGATATTTCCAATGATCCCCAGGGTGAGGACCGGCTGCAATCAGTCACTAGATCTCTGGACCGGGCGGCCAAACTGGTCGAACAGCTCCTGCTCTTCAGCCGCAAGGCCGATTCGAACAAAATTCTGGTGGATGTGAACCGGGAAGTGCACGAGGCCGTCCGGATGCTGGAAAGGACCATACCCAAAATGATCTCCCTGGAACTGCATTTTGCTCCGGAACTGGGGGCAATATCAGGCGATCCGGTGCTTATCGAGCAGGTCCTGGTCAATCTGACCAATAACGCGGTGGACGCAATGCCCCAGGGCGGCAGGTTGATCATCGAGACCTCCAGCATGGAACCGGACCAGGGCTTTGCCAAGCGCTGTCCGGATGCCGCGAACAGGCCGCACGTGCTTCTGTCTGTTGCGGATACTGGCTGCGGCATGGATGCAGCAACTCTCGAGCATGTCTTCGACCCCTTCTTCACCACCAAGGAAGTGGGCCGGGGCACCGGGCTGGGACTGGCCTCGGTCTACGGGATCGTCAAGGGACACGGAGGAGATATTCAGTGTTATTCGGAGCCGGGCCTGGGCACGACATTCAGGATATATTTTCCGGTCGCAAACCAGGCCGAGGAGACTCCCAGGGACGTACAATCCGATACTCCTGTCCGGGGTGGCGAGGAAACTATACTGGTGGTCGATGACGAAGCGGAAATTCGGGAATTGACCCAGGAGGTTCTGGAAGGCTTCGGCTACAAGGTCCTGGCTGTGGAAGACGGGGAACAGGCCATAAAGACGTACGAGGAACAAGAGCATCAAGTCCATTTGATTCTGCTTGACCTGAACATGCCCGGCATGGGCGGATATAAATGCCTCCAGGAACTTTTAAAACTCAATCCGGCGGTAAAGGTAGTCATCGCCAGCGGCTATTCAGCCAGCGGCCAGGCCAGGGAATCTTTGTCGTCAGGGGCCAGAGGATTTGTAGGCAAGCCTTACCATATGAAAGAACTGGCGGAAACAGTGCGCAGAGTTCTGGATATATAAAGTCAGCAGAATTATTTCCCAACCCTATGTGCCCGCCCAATAGACGTGGCCGTCCAGTGCCATGGGTTCCCACTTTCCTGCCTTATGAACACAACAGTAAATCCTGTTTGGTAATTCTTGTTATTACCTATATTGCTAAAATTCAGCATATATAATGCATAATGGAAACAGATCATGAACCGGATTGAATTCAAGGACAAAATGTTCAACCCCGGCTGTTTCAGCGTTCATCAGGTATACGCGCGGCAGCCGGGATTTGATGGCAATAATCTGGTCTGATGGAGAACGGTATGGAAATAATCGGTGTTGATACCGGAGGGACTTTTACTGATTTTATATTCAAAAGCGGCGATAATTGGGCGGTCCTTAAAAGGGAATCCACTCCGGATAATCCGGCCCGGGCGGTGATCGAAGGGCTTGAGGATATTGACGGCAACGTTTTTGAGCGCGTCGTGCATGGCTCCACGGTGGCCACTAACGCGGTATTGGAAAGAAAAGGGGTTTCGACCGGATTCATAACCAACTCCGGCTTTGAAGACCTGCTTTTTATCGGGCGCCAGCAACGCGAAAATATCTATGATCTTTTTTCCTTTCGCAGGCGGCCCGTCGTTCCCCGCGAGTTGTGCTTCGGGGTCCCGGGTCGAATAGACAGTCTGGGTAACGAAATAGAGCCATTTGATGCACGGGCGGCCCGGAAAGCAGCGGAAAAGCTGCTTGCAAAAGGCGTTGAATCCGTGGCTGTGTCTTTCCTTTTTTCCTATTTGAATCCCCGGCATGAGTTGATCATGCGCGATATACTGCTCGACCATGGTCTGCATGTTTCCGTTTCGCACTGCATACTTGCCGAATTCAGGGAGTTTGAAAGATCGTCCACAACGGCGATCAATGCCTATGTTTCTCCGCGTATGTCCGGATATTTGAAAAAATTGCAGGACAGTCCGAATGTCGGGCGGTTGCGGATAATGCAGTCCAACGGCGGCAGCATATCTGCGAGTACGGCCATGCGCGAGTCGGTCCGGACGATTCTGTCCGGGCCGGCCGGAGGCGTGGTCGGAGCGTTTGAAATCGGCAAGGCCGCCGGATTCGATCGCCTGATAACTTTCGACATGGGTGGCACTTCCACTGATGTAAGCCTGATAAACGGAGAGCTTCCCCTTTCTCTTGAAAACAGTCTGGACGGCCATCCCCTGAAGGTTCCCATGCTGGATATCCATACCGTGGGTGCAGGTGGAGGGTCGATCGCCGAAATCGACGAGGGCGGATCGCTCAGGGTCGGTCCGGAAAGCGCCGGTGCCGACCCCGGCCCGGTTTGTTACGGCAAAGGGAAAAGAATCACCGTGACCGATGCCAACCTTTTTTTGGGCCGTTTGATCGCGGATCATTTTCTGGGCGGTAAAAAGAGTTTGCATGTCGACAGGCTCAGGGATTATTTTTCCGATCTGTCTTTAAAAGCCGGTCTCTGCATTGAGCTGCTTGCCGAAGGGGTTCTGGATGTAGCGAATGCAAACATGGAAAGGGCTATCCGGGTCATATCCGTGGAAAGGGGCTTTGATCCGCGGGAATTCACCCTGTTTTCATTCGGGGGCGCGGGGGGCCTGCATTGCGCCTATCTGGCCCGGCTTTTATCCATTCCCCGGATTATGATTCCCCAGAATCCCGGAATTCTTTCCGCTGCCGGCATGTGCATGGCCGATGTCGTTCGGGATTATTCAAGGACGGTCATGCTGCCAGGAGGAGATACGTCTTTTACGGAGTTGGAAGGGCTTTTTTCCGGGATTGCAGACACGGCCCGGGAGGAAATGTACGGGGAAGGATTCCCAAAGGATTCCCTGCGCCTGGAAAAATTCGTCGATATGCGCTACAAAGGACAATCCTATGAGATAATAGTTCCGTTCGATCCGGATTACGAGAACGCGTTCGCCAGTCTGCACGAACGAAAATACGGTTATTGCAGCCCGGGATCACCGAATGAGATTGTAAATCTAAGGCTTCGCGCCCGGGGCGTGCCTGAAAAACCGCCTTTTCGGGCGTGGGAAGATCCGGTCGCGAAACTACCGGAAGAAGCGCGGTTGGGAAAACAGGATACCATTTTTGAAGGCCGCAGGGTTTCAACCGGAATTTTAGCGCGGGACAAACTTCTCCCGGGTAATTTTTTCAAAGGCCCGGCGATTGTTGTTGAATATACATCAACCATTGCAGTGCCCCCTTTCGCCGAGGGTGAAACGGATGCCTTCGGAAATCTGATACTGCATATTACCGGCTGACTCGGTCGGCGCAATTCAAAATACCGGAAAAGACGCATGAGCATCAATCCTATTTTACTGCAAGTATTCAAGAACCGTTTTTCCTCGATCGCCGAGGAAATGGGCGTTACGCTCATTCGGACCGCCTACTCCCCGAACATCAAGGAACGGCGGGATTTGTCCTGCGCGCTTTTCGACGATACGGGACAAATGGTTGCCCAGGCCGAGCATATTCCGGTCCATCTGGGCTCCATGCCTCTGTCCGTGCAGGCGGCGATGGAAAGGATTGAAATGCGGGAAGGGGACATGGTTGTCCTGAACGACCCCTTTCAGGGCGGGACCCATCTGCCGGACGTGACCCTTGTCGCCCCGGTTTTCGCGCCGGGAAGCGAAGCCCCCGATTTTTACGTGGCCAACAGGGCCCATCATTCGGATATAGGCGGAATGAGCGCCGGGTCCATGCCCCTGTCCGATTCCATCTATCAGGAAGGTCTGATCATTCCCCCGCTGAAAATAATAAGGAAAGGGGAGAGGGATGAAAATGTTTTCAGGCTCATTATGAGCAACGTCCGGACCCCTCGGGAACGGGAGGGAGATTTCGCCGCCCAGATCATGGCCAATATCACCGGAGTGCGCCGATTGAAGGAACTTATCGAAAAATACGGCGGGAATACCGTTCACCACTATGCGGGCGGACTTGTGGATTACGCGGAAAAGGCCGTGCGCCGGAGATTATCGCGCGTTCCAAACGGTGTGTACAGGTTTGCCGATTATATGGATGAAGACGGAACCGGAACGGAAAATATTCGCATAGACTTGAAGCTGACCGTGGACCGGGGGGAAATGGTTTTCGATTTTACGGGTTCCGCTGATCAGGTGCGCGGATGCATTAATGCGGTCCATTCAATTACACTGTCGGCTGTTTTGTATGTTGTTCGTTCTCTTGTCCGGGACGACATCCCCGCAAATTCAGGCTGTCTTCGGCCGGTAACGGTTAGAACCCGACAAGGCTCGCTTCTGGATGCGGCCCGTCCGGCAGCCGTGGCCGGGGGAAACGTGGAGACTTCGCAACGCATTGTCGATGTCATACTGGGTGCTTTGTCCCGGGCGATGCCCGACGAAATCCCGGCCGCCAGTCAGGGGAGCATGAACAATGTGACGGTCGGCGGGACCAACGGCAGGGGCGAATCCTTCACTTATTACGAAACTCTGGGTGGAGGCATGGGTGCGTCGGCGCGGTCCCCGGGCGAGAGTGCGGTTCATTCGCACATGACCAACACGCTGAACACGCCGGTGGAAGCCCTGGAATATGCCTATCCATTGCGGGTTACTTGTTACCGCGTGCGTGAAGGCAGCGGCGGAGCGGGACGCATGCAGGGCGGCAACGGCATGATAAGGGAAACCGAGTTTCTTTGTCCGGCCGAGGTTACGGTGCTTTCGGAACGCAGAAAAAACGCGCCTTACGGACTTAGCGGCGGGGGACCCGGAAGATGCGGGAAAAATTCAATTGTTTTTTCCGACGGAAGCATGCGGGATGTACCCGGCAAGTTCAAGCTGCGTCTGGAAAAGGGAGATCGGCTGCGTATAAGCACCCCGGGCGGCGGCGGATACGGAAGCCTGGATGATTAGGTTTTTTTGAAAAGGGACACTCGAATAAAATCCACACGAAGCGTCGAGGAACCCGGTTGAGTATCTCCATGGTTGAAAATACGGACAGGAGAATATATGATCAAATTGGTGGAAGTATCCGGGATAGGGTCCGGGAAACGGGTCTCGAGTACGGATAAAAGAAATATCGGGATTAAGGTCTGGACTCGGGGCCTGCCGCTGATAGAAACGGTTTAAGTTCGTTGCTGGACGATAGTTGTGGAAACTTGATATTTTTAAATCCGAAAATTTTTGAATTTCCGGCTAAGAAGTAATGCGATGGTTCGGTAAATTTTGACCTGTTTGACAGACTGCGTATGCTGATATATATCTAGGTATATATCAATAAGGAGAGTCATGATGCAAACAGCAAAAATTTTCACCAATGGCCGGAGTCAAGCAATACGATTGCCCAAGGAGTATCGTTTTTCCGGCGAGGATGTGTATATTAACAAAATCGGCAGGACCGTTGTTCTTATTCCCACGGATGATCCCTGGTCGGTATTGGCCGACAGCCTTGAACTTTTTTCCGAAGATTTTATGGAAGACAGGGATCAGCCCGCTCAAAGCAGTCGAGAGGAATTATGATCGAGTATATGCTCGATACGAATATTTGTATTTATATTATCAAACGAAAGCCTGAAAGCGTACTTGACCGCTTTCGCCAATTCCCGATTTCAAGTATGGGTATTTCCTCGATTACTTTAAGTGAACTTGAATATGGGGTGATGAAAAGTTCAAAACCGGATCAAAATCAATTCGCCCTGTCCCAATTCGCGGCACCTTTTGAGATTTTACCGTATGGAGATGAAGCCGCACAATATTATGGCGCCCTCCGTGCCGATCTCGAGAAACAAGGAACTCCAATTGGTTCACTGGATATGCTTATTGCCGCACATGCCCTTTCCATTAACTGCACTTTGGTTACCAATAATGAAAAAGAATTTTCCCGTGTTCCTTATCTGCATATTGAAAACTGGATATTCTAGTTTCCATCCGGAAATGGCCCTTTTTCGGTTTAACGGCGCCAATTTTCGTAATTATTCGATCACGTATTAAGATGCGCTCGCTCGTATTTACTCAATTTCCTTGTTAAACAGGAAAAAATCTTATTTCCGAACCCAAAACCTGATATTTTTAAATCCGAAAATTTTTGAATTTCCGGATAAGAACTATTCTAATCTTTGGTCTATAATCCCGCTCCCAGACTAAAGCTGGTCCGGGCTCCTCTTTAAATTTCCATTTAAGCCGCAAAGGGCTGTAAGCAGCCGAATTAATGATCAATGGGGAGGAGTTGACGTACGCCTCCCCGGATCAGTTTGGAACATCTTGGCGTGCGGGTAGTTCCTGATTGTTTGCAAAATTTATCCGATCCCTCCGAAAACGATATTTAAAATCATGACCAGAAGGGCGACAGCCACGAAGATGTATTTGGCGTAAGCCTCGAACCATTTGCCCAAGGGGTGGGCGGAATACTTGTTTATCTCCGCCCGGGCCTTGTCCGCGCCGTAGATCCAGAAAAAAACCACGGCGGAGACGAGCGCGCCAAGTGGCAGGACATAGATGGTGGATATATCCGCCCAGGTTCCGAATTTGCTCATGTCAACGGCCAGCGGTAGGCCGATGGCGAACGCTAGTATGCTCAAGAGGCAAACAGCGGTACCTCTTTTCATGCCGGTTTTGTCCATAACCCCCTCCACTGCCGGTTCAAGCATGCTGATTGAAGAGGAAAATCCGGCAAAAACCACGGACAGAAAGAAAAGCACTCCGAAAATTTGCCCGCCGGGCATTTGGGCAAACATTTTGGGTACGGTCACGAATAAAAGCCCCGGTCCCGCGGCCGGGTCCAGGCCAAAGGCGAAAACCGCCGGAATGATGGCGAACGCTGCCAGAATCGAGGCCAGGAAGTTGTACAAGACGGTCTGCATGGATGAGGACAAGATCACAGTATCTTCCCGGGCGTAGCTGCCGTAAACAAGCATTGTCGCTCCGCCGAGGCTTAAGGTGAAAAAAGCCTGCCCAAGGGCCATAATCCAGGTTTCGGTCTCGGCCAGCTTGGACCATTCAGGAACAAACATGTAGGCTATTCCATCCCCGGCCCCGGGCAGGGTCACGGATCGGATCAGCAGAATGACCAGAATGGCGAAAAGAACGGGCATCATGACCTTGTTCGCCTTTTCTATCCCCTTCTGCACACCGAAGAAAACAATAAGCGTGGTCCCGAGCACTCCAGCGGCGTGCCAGCCTATGGAGGCTCCGGTTCCGGCAAAGGAGCCGAAATATTCGGAGATATTTATTGTTTCGAAACCGCCGATTGCGGCCAGGAATAGATATTTGAGCAGCCAGCCGATAACTATGGAGTAAAATATAAATATGGAGAAGATCGCCAGAACCGGAATTATCCCGATTGCCGCTCCCAGATTGCCCGAGCCCGGTTTTCTGGCGTTGAACACCTTTTCAAACGCGCCGATGGCTCCTTTTCTCTGGCTGCGGCCAAAGGCCCATTCTTCCATGAGCCCCACACTGGCTATCCCGAATACGAACAGGAGATAGGGGATGAGAAAGGCGGCTCCGCCGTAGGCTCCGATTCTCCAGGAAAACAGCCAGATGTTACCAAGTCCGATGGCCGAGCCCACGCAGGCCAGAACAAAGCCCATTTTTCCGGTCCAGGTTTCTCTTTGCATAATCCCTCCCCTTGATGCAATGCGGTTTTTCCCAACACAACTAGGTTGTTACGAGAACTTGTGTCAAGAATAAAATTGTTTGCCTGTCATAAGCGGGGAATGAGCTGGCCTCGATTTTAATTTTTCTTGCTCAAAAAGAGCGGTTCGGTTAACCTCGTTTCCATCCGGAAATGGCCCTTTTCCGGTTTAACGGCGTCAATTTTCGTAATTATTCGATCACGTATTAGGATACGCTCGCTCGTAATTACTCAATTTCCTTGTTAAACAGGAAAAAATCTCATTTCCGAATTGGAAACCCGGTATTTCTAAATCCGAAAATTTTTGAATTTCCGGATAAGAACTAACCTCGTATCAATCGCGATATATCCAGAAAACTTTAAGCGGGGATTATACTATGTTTCTGTTGCATCCGCTGTTGCAGTTCGCGGCCCTTCTGGTCGCGTTTTATGTGCTCAAGCTGGGCATTGTCCGGTTCATGATGGTTCATCTGAAAAGGAGAACCCGGTTTAATTGGAAAAAGCATGTCCGCTACGGCCTGGTGGCGACCATCGTCTGGCTGGCCGGTTTATTCGGGGGATTATATGTGGTTAAAACCGCCTGGAAGGGTGTTTTTATAACCGGCCTGCATGCAAAATTAGCCTTGATCCTGGTTCCGTTTATCGTTTTTGCCATTGTTTCCGGCGTGTACATGGACAAAATAAAAAAGAAGCGCCGTGTTCTTCCGCTCGTTCACGCCGGGTTGAATATTGTGATGCTTATACTGGTACTCGTGCAGGTGGTTACCGGCATACGGGTTTTTAGGGTTTTTGTCCTGGGAACTTAATTTATTCAGGGAGCGATAATGAAAAGGATAGGGTTTTCCGAAATCAGGGGGATAAAAGTCGGCCATGCCCAGAACCTGGAAGCAGGAACCGGGTGCAGCGTTATCCTTTGCGAAGCCGGAGCTTCCGCCGGTGTGGATGTCCGGGGGGGAGCCCCCGGCACCAGGGAGACGGATCTGCTCAAACCCGGGAACATGGTCGAGGAGATCTACGCCCTTGTCCTGGCCGGGGGCAGCGCATTCGGTCTGGACGCGGCCGGCGGGGTGATGCAGTTCCTGGAGGAAAGGGGAGTCGGTTTTGATGTCCGGGTGGCCAGGGTCCCCATTGTCTGCGCGGCGGTACTTTTTGACCTGGTTGTGGGCGATCCGCTGATCCGGCCGGACAAGGAAATGGGCTACGCCGCCTGTGTCAATGCCGATGAAAAGGGACGGCAGTTTGAGGGCTGTATCGGCGCGGGAACCGGAGCCAGTGTGGGCAAGATCCTGGGTATGGAAAGGGCCATGAAAAGCGGAATCGGCACCTTTGCCCTGCAAAAGGACGATTTGCAGATTGGTGCCCTGGTGGCGGTGAATTGTCTGGGGGACGTAATTGATCCCTTTACATGCAACAAGCTGGCCGGCCCCCTGGATGAAAGCGGACAAAACCTGCGGGACACAGAAGAGATCCTTATCAACATGCATCCCGGTTCAAAGGATATTTTTCGGGGCAATACCACTATCGGGGCGGTGGTTACCAACGCGGCCCTGAACAAGGCCCAGGCGGAAAAAATGGCTTGCATGAGCCATGACGGATATGCCCGGACCATGCGTCCCGCGCACACCATGGTCGACGGGGACACGATTTTCGCCCTGTCCACCGGCGAGGTGGAGGCGGATTTGAACGTGGTCGGCCTTCTGGGGGCGAGGGTCATGGAAAGAGCGGTTGTGGAGGCGGTCAAAAACGCCCGGAACATGTACGGATTGAAGGCGGCACCGGATCTTAAGTGATGCGCTTTTCTAATGCCCTCAGACGGGGGAAACCGGGCGGTCTGTCAAAAAGGTCCGGTGACTGTTTTCAATTATGGTCACTGGTTACGTTGTAGAACCACTTTTTTTCAAACAGTTTCAAACGGCGTTCATGCTCCCATTGCGCGGCTGCCTTGGCGTTTGTTTCCAAAAAGGTGATGCAAGCCTTTCCGGGCCGGGATATGTCTTCATTCCCGCAGACGGGAGTGATTATCTTGCTTTGGTAATCCGCCCATAAAGACTCTCCGGGCAGAAATGAATATTGCAGGGAATTACGTGATACGTTCTTCAGTTCCTTGTAGCCCAGTCCCTGCTCCATAAATGCGCGCATGTATTCATTGGTCAAATCCGAACGGGCTACGCCCATGTCGTCCGTGGATAGAACTACCGGAACACCGTGTTCGCGGTACAGATTCAGCGGATGTCTGTCCCCGGACAAATTCAGGATGATATCGTTGCTGGTTAGAAGGGTACTCACGGCAATTTCTTTTTCCCGCATGTCATTCATGAGGGCATAAGGCCTGTCTTCATAGGCGATATCCACGCCGTGCCCGATGCGCTCGGCGTGTCCCTTTTCCACTGCCAGCCGGATATGATTCGCAAGATTTTCCGGTTCCACCAGCCCGAGAGTGAGTTCCCCGGCATGCAGGGCGATGTGCATGTGTTCCAGTTTTTTCTGTCTATGCGTATCATTTTCGTACAGGCGGTACATGAAGTCGATCATATCCATGTGCAGTTCATAGTCGGACAAGGCCAAGGGGTGGTCTTCCGGACCAACCAGATTCAGGCCCAAAACGCGCGGGTTTTCTCCGGCCAGGGCAAAGGCGAAGGCGATCTGGGCGAAAACTATTTCCCGGGGCAGGACCCGGATGGCCTCGTTGATATATCGTATTTCCACATTGCTTCCCGGGCCGTCTTTTAGAATCCGGCTTCGCTCTTTTTCAAATGCGGCTATTTTTTCGTTTACCTCGGCGACATGTTTGGAATCAAACAGATCCGCTTCGGCCAAGGTAAGATAGGCTTTTTCCAGGTCCCTTTGCGCTAGAGGTTTTTTGATGTTTTGCGCGATTTTGTAGAGATCATCGGGAAATAAAGTAAGTAATGTTTCCACGTACATAACATTGTCCCGCGCGGCCATGCGCGCGGCCTCGGCCAGCATAGCCCCTCGGATTTCAGCCTTGTCGAATTTGTCGAAGGCGGCAAAGAAATGGTCATGCCCCCACATGAAGGAGTCGTTGCGGCGGTCGCGCGTGGAAAAGGAATTCAGTGCGTTGTTCCATAAATTTGCGTCACTTAATGCCTTTTCGGCGGGGACCTTGCCATCCCGGCAAGGAGGAGCGCTAATTGTATATTCGTTTTCCTTGTCCAGGCAAAGACCGGCCTTTGCGGCCCAGCGGACGTAATCCTCGGCGTAGATCGTGCCGCTTAAGTGATGGTGCAGGTCGGCTCCCTTGGGCATGTCCGCCAGAAAGGTACGCAGTCTTACCGGATCCGCTTTATGCGCGTCCTGAAAGGCGGGGCGTAAACCGCACGGGACGGCGCAACCTACGCTGCCGGCCAGAAGCAGCATCAACAGAAGAAATCCAAATCTGGTTGTTTTTGTCTTGTGGTTCATGTTGATTGTCTCTTTGCTAATGTCCATGTCTTTGTCTACCAATTTTTTTGCTGCTCATGCCTTCGGCCTGCGGTTTTCTAATGCCCACCGAAGGTTGCTGCCTGGCCCCTCCGGACTTGCTGCTAGTGAGGAAGGCAGATTTTTGTTCCGGTAATGTGTGTTTGTTTGAGAACCAGTCGGAGTATAAACGTTTTGCTGAAAAAATCAATTTAGTGGCTTTTACAGGCCTCTTCTTCTGTGCGCAGTTCCAGCCAATAGGCTGCGGCCTTGAGTGTTCGGTCCAGAGTCTGGTTAATCAGGCTGTAATAATCCAGGAACTGGACCATCAGAGATATGTCCATTCTGTTTTGGGCTCCGGCATCGAGCAGCGCCCTTTTCAGCTGGTGATAAACCTTCGTCAATTTTTGCAGTTTATTGTCCGCGTCTGCAAATTCATCTGAACACGGCTGATCCGCTATCTGAAGAATGTACCGGCATTCTTCCAAAAAATTGTTAACCTCCGCACGCACTTTTTCATCCGGCATCCGGGGCAGCAGAACCTGCATTTCATGTATTTCCTGGATGGCATCCTCAATAGTCCGGTAATATTGGGTGACTCTGAGCGCGACCGGTATTCTGGAACTTACCGTCGGCGTGTTTTCGTATTGCTGAATGTTCAAACTGTATGCCTGACAAGCCTTTATCAGTTCCGATATCTCAAGCTTTGTCTGGGAGGAGAATTTTTTTTCTTCCCCAAACAGTACGTCCCGGAGGATCTCCCTGGTCTTGCGTCCGATCCTTTCCAGTTCCATAGCCAGGGCATCCAGGGCCAGATTGGGGGCGTTTATCAGGGTGCTGTCCAAGTATTTCGGGCTGGAGGCGGTTTCATGTCCGATTTTTGTCTCCAGGAAATTGACAAGTCTGGACGTAAGCGGCCACATGATAAGCAGTCCCAGGATATTGAATGTGGTGTGAAACAGGGCGAGGGTTCCAGCCGCGCCTGAGGCCACCGCTATATGGGTCTGGATCAGCCCGACCATGCGCAAAAGGATGGGAAGCAGCATTAAGGCTATGCCGCCGGTTACGACGTTAAAGATTATATGGGCGAGCGCCACCTTTTTGGCGTTGGAAGTGGCGCCGATGACTGATATCGCGGCTGTTGACGTGGTTCCGATGTTTGTTCCGATTACAGCGGCAGCGGCGCTTTCCATGCCGATCATCTCGCCGGTGGCCGCGGTCAGGACTACGGCCATGGCTCCGCTAGAACTCTGCATTATCAGGGTGAGCAGAAAGCCGATGCCGACAAAGGCCGGTATAGTCCAGATATGTCCGGAAGCAATGGCAGTCAGATTGAATCCCTGGCCAAGTGAACTGAATCCTTCCTGCAGAAGATCTATACCCAGGAAAAAAAGTCCGAATCCGACCAGAGCTTGTCCCAAATGGGCCTTGCGTCCTTTTTTCCCGATTATACTCATGAACATGCCGATCCCGATAAGCGGAAGGGCCAGGCTTTTGATATGCACGCTGTAACCGATGGCGGTAACCAGCCAGCCGGTTATGGTCGTCCCGATATTGCTGCCGTAGATGACACCCACGGAGCGGGAAAGATCCATTATCCCGGCGTTGACAAATCCGATGACGGCCACTGTGACTGCGGAGGAACTTTGAACCAGGGCGGTTATGGAAAAGCCGGAAATCACTCCCTTGTACAGAGGATGAGTCCATTTTTTAAGTATTTCGCGCAGGCTGTTTCCCGCGGCCATCTTCAGCCCGCCGGTCAACGTGGCCATGCCGTGCAGGAAAAGTCCCAGACCTCCCAGAAGACTGGCCAGGAGGGTAAAGATCATTTATTTTATCTCCAGTATTTCATTTATATTCAAGTTGATGCTTGTAAGGCCATTATATGTTTCCTTCTGCGGGCGATAGGCGACCACGACATTTCTTCCGCTGAGGTCAGTTTTACCCAGTTCCTCGCCTTGCCTCCATATTTTTCCACGCAGGGTGATCTTGTTTTCTTCGTCCAGCAGATCCATGGATATATGTTTGTTTTGACCGAACAGCTTCATGTTTCTGACCTTTAATTGCGGAGATACAAATACAGGACTCGCGTTTCCCGGTCCAAACGGCTGCATTATTTCCAGTTCGTCCAAGAGTTCGGGGGTCAGCTGATTGAAGCCTACCCGGGCGTCGACAGTTGTTTTTTTCAGTCTTGGTGTATCCCCCAGAACCTCGCGTGTCAGAAGATCGAATTCATTTTCCAGTTGTTCAAGTTTTTCCTTGTTCAGGGACATGCCGGCAGCCATTTTATGACCGCCAAAGCCTTCAAAAATATGTTCAATCCGTTGCAGGCCGGCGAATAGATCAAACTCGCTGATGCTGCGGCCGGAGCCTTTTAGAAGACCGTTTTTTTCAGCAAAAATCAGACAGGGACGATGAAATTCATCCACAATTCTGGATGCCACGATACCGATTACCCCATGATGCCAGGCAGGCGAAAAAAGAACCAGGCCGGTTCGGTCTGATTTTTGCCGGGCCATATCCCGGGCCTCTTCCAGAATTTCGCTTTCCAGCTGCTGCCTTTGTCCGTTCATCCGGTTCAGCTCCGAGGCGTATTTCTGGGCTGAGGACCAGTCCTCGGCCAGAAGAAGATGCAGGGCCGTTTCCGGATTTCCGAGCCGGCCGGCCGCGTTGATGCGCGGACCCAGGGCAAATCCCACATTGCCTGATCCTATATTTTTCTTGTCGCCCAGGCGGCTTACTTCTTTTAAAGCCTGAATTCCAAGACGCTTAGGCTGTTTTATAAGCAATAGCCCGTTCTTGACCAGGACCCGGTTCTGGCCTGTAAGTCTGACCATGTCCGCAATTGATCCCAAAGCGACCAAGTCCAGAAAGTCCCGAATATCCAGCTGAGGTTCATCCATTTCTCTGTTCAGGGCAGCCATGAGCAAAAAGGCCACACCAACTCCCGCAAGTTCCGGACAGGGACAATCCGCGCATCTTGGGTTGATCAGCACATCGGCTTCGGGAAGTGTTTTGTCTGGAAGATGATGATCAGTGATGATTACCTGCATTCCGAGTTCTTTGGCCAGGCGAATTTCAGAAAAATCAGATATGCCGCAGTCTACGGTGACAAGAGTTTTTATTCCCTCCGCAGCCAGGTTTTTTACGGCCTTATGGTTGAGCCCGTATCCTTCCTCTATCCGGTCCGGAATGTAGTGGTTGACATGCAGTCCTTTGCGCCGGAAAAAATCCTTTATGAGCGCGGTAGCCGTGATTCCGTCCACGTCATAGTCGCCCCAGACGGCGATTTTATGTTTTTTCAGTATGCTTTCGGACAACAGCCGGGCACCGGCCATGACTCCAGGCCATTCATGCAGGGGGCTCAAAAGGCTGAGACCGGGATTGAGGAAGGAGGTGATCTTTTGCGCCGAGTCGTAGCCGCGCTGGACAAGCAATGAGGCTAACAGGGGAGAAATGTTCAAGCTGCCTGAAAGTTTCCGGATTTTATCGGGATCCTGCGGGGGATCAATGAGCTTCCAACTCATGACGTCAGATAAAAAGTTGTTTCAGGTAGGTTATCGCGGGATCATCAAGTGTTCGGGCGGCAATATCCTCGGCCTTGACACGTTCAAGAGCCAGTCTTTCCAGTTGGGGATCAATTTTCTGGCCGGATTCATTGTTCATAAAGTGATTCAGGCTGTTGGCGACATGTATGATGCGCGAAGCGAATCTATGCCTGGAAGAGGCCATTTCCGGGGCGTGGTGCCAGTTTACGGGTTCTGTAACCCAGTCCGGAAGATTCCATTGCTGCAAAAGCATGCCCCCGATCAGGGCGTGGTCAATGCCCCAGAATTTGTCTTCGGCGACATGGAGGGGCAGGTCTTCTTTCCTGGCCAGATTGTTTATCTGGATCCAGGCATCTTTATTATAAATGACGGTTATCAGCTTGCCCAGATCATGGAGTATGCCGATGGTAAACAGGTCGTCCGGTTCCTCGTATCCGGCTTCACGGGCGATATTGCGGGCCAGAAGGGCGGTCGAACTCTGGTGGTGCCAGTATTGCAGAAGGTCGATCAGTTTGAGGTCTATTTTCTGGGTAACGGTCTTCAGACCAATGGACAGGACTATATCTCTTATCTGGGTAAAACCCAGGATGGACACGGCGCGGGACACCGTTGAAACCTGAGCCTGAAGGCCGTAATAGGCGGAATTGACTCTTTTCAGAATGCGGGCGGTAAGCCCCTGATCCTCGCTGATAGTCCGGGAGATATCTTCCATGGAGGCGATGGAATCTTCCCTGGCCTGGGAAAAAAGACGCTGGATAAGCCGGGGAGAAATAGGAAGTTCGGATTTGATCTCCGAAACTTGATGCAAGAATTCCTGTCCTCGGTCTTGTGTATTCATTGAACCCGCCGTTTTTAAACAAGGCGCTTGGTTTTTAAGTAGGAGATGAACTGCTGTGCCTCTTTCATGTCCGGGGCGAGTTGAAGCGCTTTATTCAAGTGCTCCAGGGCCTTTTCATAATTTTGAATGCCGAAATATGCCCGGGCGATATTGTAATGCAGGTTTTCATCGTCTTCGGTAAGCTCCAGGGCCCGTGCGTAGTAATCGACAGCCTGGTCATACATGTCCTGTTTTCGCAGATTGATCCCGAAGTCGTTAAAAAGGTGTTTGTGCTCGGTCTCAAAGGCGGCATCCAGTTTAACCAGACGTTCAAATAAGTCGTTGGCCTTGGCTTTGTCTCCTCTTTCCAGATAAGTCAGTCCGAGTCCGAAATTAGCCCGGATATTTTCCTCGTCAACATTGAGCGCGTTGCCATATTCGTATTCTGCGCTGTAAGATTCATTTCTTTTGCGGTGCCTGTCAGCCCGGGCGATGGTCTTGTTCAGTTCCCGCATTTTGGGATATACAGTATAAGTATAGAATTCCGGCTCGGTGGAAAATTTTTCCAAGAGGGCGTCCTTGGTGATAATCTTTTTGGGGCCGGAAGGAACATAATTTACATTAAGGGGCTGAATCTCAACCTGTTCATCATCGAGTTCGGTTACAAACCAGTAAGATTTTTGAATCGTCTTTTTCTGGGTGCTTCCGGTTCCGACCTTCATCAGGGTCTGGGTGGAAAAAACGCCCTTTATCCGGTTGTCTTCGGTTTTCGGGAGGAATTTTTCCTGCTTGTTTTCGGTATTGTCTGCAGTCATTTTTTACCTTTGCATTTATTATCGGCAATTGCCTTTAAAAATGAGTCAGTCGCGGCCTCGGGGTTGTCCGCCGCGGTGATCGGCCGTCCGGCCACGATATAATCCGCTCCGGAGCGCGATGCGTTTTGCGGCGTGCAAATTCTTTTTTGGTCGTCATTCCCGGCATTCAGCCTGATGCCGGGCGAGAGAAGTTTCAGCGCGCCGCGATACTTGTCATGCAGTCCGGGCAATTCAGCTCCGGAACAGACCACACCGTCTAATCCGCTGACGTAAGCTTTGCCGGCAAGGTCTTCCACTATGACCCGCGTATTCCGTTTGTCCGGCCAGGGCAGGTTTTCGCCGTCCAGGCTGGTAAGCAGAGTCACCCCCATCAAACGGGTGGATGTCCGGGAATTGTCCCGGGCCCTGATTGCGGATGCGAGCATTTCCCCGCCGCCCAGTATATGGACCGTGAGCATGTCCGCCTCGAGATCGCAGGCGTTTTTTACCGCTCCATAAACTGTATTCGGAATGTCCAACAGCTTGAGATCCAGAAAAATCCGGGTGTCCAAATCCTTGAGCCTGCGCAGCATATCCGGACCCTGCGCGGTGAAAAGCTCCAGTCCCACCTTGAACCAGCGGACCTTGCGCCGCAATTTGCGGACGATTTTCAAGGCATCGTTCGCGTCGGAATAGTCCAGCGCAACAACCAACTCAGTCATTTCTAACCTCGTCAATAAATTTTTGCAACAGGCCGGGGTTGTATGCTGGCCGGGATTTTTCGGTTTGAACAATGCATTTCAGGTGGTTATATGATTTTTCGAGGTCATCGTTAACAAGCCAGTAATCGAACGATTCACTTTGCCTGATTTCAGAAACGGCGTTTTCCAGTCTGGATTTTATTTTTTGCGCCTGGTCGGTTCCTCGTTTTAAAAGTCTTGAATGCAATTTTTTCAGGGACGGCGGAAATAAAAAGATGAAACAGCCGAAATTAAGAGAATTCCGGAGCTGTTTTGCTCCCTGGACATCAATATCGAATATCAGGTCCTGTCCTTTGTCCACGGCCGATAGCACCGGCTTTCTGGGCGTTCCGTAGTAATTGCCGTGCACTCTGGCCCATTCCGCGAAGAAATCCTGTTCAATAAGCTTTTCAAATGTTTCCCGGGAGCAGAAATTATATTCCCGTCCGTTAACTTCACCTTTCCTTGCCTCGCGCGTGGTGTGTGAAATGGAATATCCGAAATTGGGATATTCGGAAATCAGCTTGTTGATCAATGTGCTTTTGCCTGTTCCGGAAGGTCCGCTTATAACCAGGAGGATTCCTTTGCGTTCAATTGTTTTTTTTGTCATTTGCGGCATGTCTCTGGGCTAGGGTTTCGTATTGTATGGCAGAAAGTAACACATGGTTTGAATCAGTGATTATAATGGAACGGGTTTTTCTGCCGTGAGTCGCGTCAATCAGCCGCCTGTCCTCGCGAGCCTCTTCGCGCAGCCTGCGCATGGGGGCGGTATTGGGATTGACTATGCCCACGATGCGCGCGCGAACGACGCTGTTTCCAAAGCCGATATTGAGCAGATTCTGATTATCCCTGGACATTTTTTACTCTATATTTTGCGCCTGTTCACGGCATTTTTCCAGTTCTGCTTTAAAATCAACAACTTGATGGCTCATTGAACTGTTTTGACATTTATTGCCGCAGGTGGTGATTTCCCGGAAGCATTCCTGCAGTAAAAAATCCAGCTTGCGTCCGATTTCCCCCTGGGCCTCAAGCAGATTGTTCATTTCTTCGAGATGGCTTTCCAGCCGGGTCAATTCCTCGGACACATCAAGACGGTCACTCATTATGGCCAATTCCTGGCAAAGACGGCCTTCGTCCACTTCTCCAAGTTCTAATTGCTTCATAGTTTTTTCCAGTCTGGAGCGCAAGGCCGCGAAACGATTCTGGCTGTTTTCACCGGCCATTTCCTTCAGCCCGGACATTACAGTCTGCAGTTCCCGAAGACGGGAAAGTATGTCCTCGGCCATTTTCCGGCCCTCACCAGCCCGTGATTCGTTCCAATCCTGCAGGCATTGCTTCAGTCCCTGCCGGATGCCGGCAACAAGTTCCACCGGAACGTCATCTCCTTCCTGCCAGACCTGAGGGTTTTGCAGCAGACGATTTAAATCCGGCTGGTAGGCTATTTTTTCTTCAATCGCAAGTTTGTTCAATTCCGCGAGCATTTGCGCGGCCAGGGCGGTATTCAGCCGGAGGGTTACAAATTCCCGGCTTTGAATCCGGAGATCAAGTCTGGCGTCAACGCGTCCACGCAAGGCATTGGCCCGCAGGATATTTTCCCATTCAGGCTGAAAAGCCATGAGATTCTGCGGTGTACGCCATTTTATGTCCAGAAACTTGGAATTAACACTTTTGACTTCCCAGGTAAGACTCCAGCCTTCTCCGTATTGGGTTGCCCGTCCGTATCCGGTCATGCTTTTTATCATGCTGGTAATTTCTCCCTTTTTTTTATCTGTCCGCAATAAATTTCGCGAATCCTGCGTAAATGAATTTTTGTTTTTTCCGAAGCGTAATCGGGAAAAGTCCAAGGCAAATTTTGCCAGTCTCCGCGGGTAAAGATCAAAGTCAAATCCGCCCAGATTTTTTTGCCCAGATATATCCTGTGCGTAAAATTTTTCCCGGTGGCCAGGACAAGGCGTTCGTGGGTGATGAATCCGGGGTCGAGATTGAAAATCCGTTTTTCATTAATTTTTGCTGCGTTTTCCAGAGCATTGGTCGCTGTTTTTATTTCCGGAAGACGTTCAAGGGGAAGCAGGTGTTCAAAAGCGATAAACCGTCTGCAGATGGGAGTGCCTAATTCCTGATCGTAATAACTTGTTTCCGTGAACGGTATTTGTTCGCTTTCATAGTCGAAAGGACCGTAACATTCCCGTAATTGTCTGTTCAGATCGGGCCAGAAAAGATCCCAATTTGATCCCAGTACGGAAAGGATCAATTTGCCGGGAAGAGGCAGGCGCGGAGTACTCATAAGCGTTGCCGGGCGATGATGGTTTCGTTCTCCAGGCTCACGGGAACAGCCGGCATGATTTTGCGTATACAATTTTCAGGCAGAGGCGATTCAAACCTTGTGGGGACGAAGAATTCGTTTGTCCCCCGGGTCGTGCTTTCCAAAACCGGATGCACGCAGGGCAGTTTTAGTAAATTTTTACGGAAAACCAGTTTTTTGATTTGTATTTCCTTGTTTAATTGCCGGCAGCGTTCTTTTTTTTCACCCGGATCGATCTGGGCCGGAAATCCGGCTGCGGCGGTGCCGGGACGGGGGGAATAGGGGAAAATATGGGCATAAGTCAGCGGAAGAAGGTGGAGCATATCTCTGGTTTCCAGATACAGACGATCATCTTCACCGGGAAACCCGATCAGGATATCCGCTCCCAGTCCGAAAACAGGCCATATCTTTTTTAATTCCCGCGAGAAATCAAGAAGTTGTTCCGGGCGATAATGACCTCTGCCCATTTTTTTTAAAATTTCCGGACTGCCGCTTTGCAGGGAGATATGCAAATGCGGGCAGAGAAAGCTTGAGCAGGCCCCGAGCGTTTGCATGGCCTTGGACCCGAGCTCCGAAGGCTCAAGAGAGCTTAGGCGGACGCGCAGTTTTTTATCTTCCGGCTGCAAATACTCATGCAAAAAATGCAAAAGATCCCAGAAGTCCAGACAGGGTTCAAGATCCCGGCCGTACTGACGCAGATTGATTCCGCAAAGCGAGATTTCCTGGATTCCCGAACGCATAAGTCCCTGTATTTCCAGAAGTACATCGGCAGGAGTTCGGCTTACGGATTTACCTCTGGTGCTGGGAACAATGCAATAAGTACAGTGGTGCGTGCATCCGTCCTGAACCCGAACCGGAGCACGGGCGCGGAAAAAGTCGCTGATTCGCATGTGAATGTTTCCCGGGCATTGCGGGCTTGAGAGGCGATGTTTTTCCGCCTGGGGAATTACCCGGTCGATTTCCGGCATGTTTGCAAATTCCTCCGGGAAAACCTGCGCCGCGCATCCGGCAACTATAATCTGTGCGTTTTCCGCTTTCGAGCGCATCTGACGGGCTGTTTTTCTTGTATCCCGGACTGCATGCGCGGTTACTGCGCAACTGTTCACCAGGATAAGCGCGGCTGATTCGGGGTTATCCGTCCGAATCCAGCCGTTTCTTTCCCAGGATTCACTGATTGCCTGGGTTTCATACTGATTTATTTTGCAGCCCAGGGTCAAAGTGTAAAAAAAATTTTCAGCCATGTATTTCCCTGACTATTTTGCCGGCGCCAAGAACCTGGCCTGCATGTGAATATATAGCCGCGATCTGTCCGGGCGCGGGTTTTTTCTGCGCTTCGATAAAGATTATGCGCATGCTTGAATGTCCAAGACTGCCGATAAAGGACGGTTTGGGTTGTTGACGATAACGGGTCTGGACAAAAACAGTCTTCGGCCAGTCTGCTACGGGAATCAATATGTTCAAATCCCGCAATTCGCAGCCCGAAGAGTTCAAGGCTTCCCTGGGGCCGACAATAAGCTGGTTTTTGTGCATGTCCTTGCCTATGACATACAAGGGATATTCATACGCAATACCCAGTCCGCGGCGCTGCCCCGGCGTATAGGCCCATAATCCGCGGTGCCTGCCCAGTTCGTTGCCTTGCGGGCCGATTATCGGACCGGGTCCGGACAGATCCGGGCAGTATTTTGTGAGAAACTCGCGGTAGTTCCCGGGGATAAAACAAACTTCCTGGCTTTCACCATTGTGTACCGGAGCAAGGTTAATTTGCTGCAGTTCGGAGAGGATGTCTTTTTTTTCGCGCGTACCCAGGGGCAGAAATACCCGCTTTAATTTTTCCCGGGCCACCAGGGCCAGAAAATAGCTTTGATCCTTTCCTGCGTCCTGTCCGCGCCATAGAGTTCCGGATTCAACCCGGGCATAATGCCCGGTGGCCATGGTTTGCGCTCCCATTTCCAGACATTGTTCGAGAAGGAGCCCGAATTTGATGCGCTGATTGCATATGCTGCACGGATTAGGGGTGAATCCGTTTTTATAGGCGGCAATAAAAGGGTTTATAACCTTTTCGCGGAATTCCCTGGAGAGATCGATTATTTTTAACGGAACCTGCAGTTTTGAACAGATTGTCTCCAGGCTTCGAGCCGTGTTGAGCATCGCCTGGTCCGGGGGCAGAAAAAAGGCGTGCACCGCCAGGACATCCCGTCCCCGCTCTTTTAAACTGGCCAGGCTGAAAAGACTGTCCGCTCCGCCGCTCAAGGCAATCGCGGTTTTCATATAAAAATTTCTTCGGGCCTTAATCGTGTTTGCGCAAACCGGCTGGCTCCGGCAGGGATGGTAATTGTTTCTCCAGAATATGACCGGCGCGCAGGAGAGTGTCCTCGGTAAAGCCGGGCGAAAATATCTGCATGCCGACAGGCATGCCGCTGTCCCTGCCCAGCCCGACCGGGACACTTAGTCCGGGAAATCCGGTCAGGTTCAACGAGTTGGTGTATATGTCCGTCAAATACATCTGAAGAGGATCGGAAGTATTTTCGCCGAGTTTAAATGCGGTGGTCGGAGCAACCGGAGCACAGATAACATCACATTTTGTAAAGGCCTGTTCAAAGTTGTCTTTGATTAATCTGCGTACCTGGGCGGCTTTCCTGTAGTAGGCATCATAATATCCGGATGACAGGGCGTGAGTGCCGAGCATTATGCGGCGCTGGACCTCCTCACCGAAGCCCTTCGTCCTGGACCGGGCATACATTTCCTTTAATTCAAGCGCATCTTTGTCCCGGTATCCGAAACGGACGCCGTCAAACCTGGCCAGATTGGAGGAAGCCTCGGCCATGGCCAGGATATAATAGGTGGCGATGGCATAATCCGTAAGCGGCAGGCTTATTTCCACTTCCCGCGCTCCTGTTTCTTTCAGGGCGTCAATTGCCTGCCGGCAGCTGCGGCGGACTTCGTCATCCAGTCCTTCACCCCAGTATTCCCTGGGAATACCGATGCGCAGTCCGGAAATGTCTTTTTCGTCCCTGATTGAATCCAGGTAATTAATTCTTGTCCGGTTTACGCTTGTACTGTCCCGGGAATCATGTCCGGCAATGACATCCAGGACCGCCGCGGCATCAGACACCGATCTGGTAATCGGACCGATCTGGTCCAAAGATGATCCGTAAGCGATCAATCCGAACCTGGAAACAAGTCCGTAAGTCGGTTTTAGACCAACCACCCCGCAAAATGCTGCCGGCTGACGTATGGATCCGCCGGTGTCGGTTCCAAGAGACGCGCAGCATTGGCCGGCGCTGACTGCCGCCGCGGAACCTCCGCTCGACCCGCCGGGGACCCGTGTTGAATCCCAGGGATTCTTTGTCGGGCCGAAGGCTGAATTTTCGGTTGAGGAGCCCATGGCAAATTCGTCCAGATTGGTTTTCCCCAGTATGACCGCTCCTGCCTTTTTCAATTTGCGGACTACCGTAGCGTCGTAAAATGGTACGAAATTTTCCAGGATGCGGGAAGCGCAGGTGGTCTTAAGGCCTTTGGTCGTCAGGATATCCTTCAGTAAAAAAGGCACTCCGTGCAGGGGACGTTCCCGGGCCGGGCCCATCCGGTCCAGATTTTCCGCGGCTTCAAGGGCCCCTTGTTCATCCAGGCTGATTATGGCCCGGATATTCGGTTCGGTATCCTTGATTCGTTTCAGGCAGGCCGAAGTCGCTTGGGACGCGCTTATTTCGCCTTTCTTGATTTTGTCGGCCGTGTCCAACATGGTTTGGGTGTGTATCTGCGACATATAATAAACCTTAAATTATTTTGGGAACTATGAAAAATTGCCCGTCATCTTCCGGAGCGTTTTCCAGAATTTTTTCCCGGGGATATTCTTTTTCCGCCCGATCTTCCCGAAGGACTGTTTCGTTGTCAACAGTGGTATACATTGGGTCCACCCCGGAAGTGTCAACCTCCTCGAGCTTGCGCACATATTCCAGTATGGAATCCATCTGTCCGGCGAATTGTTCCAGTTTTCGCTCGTCGATTTCCAGCCGGGCCAGGCCGGCCACATTCTGGACTTCCTTTTTACTGATGGCCATGTTTGTAATCCTTGTTTCGCTGTCGTTAGTGAGTTTCCATCCGGAAATGGTTCTTTTCTATTTTAACGGCGTCAATTTTCGTAATTATTAGATCATGTATTAAGATGCGCTTGCTCATAATTACTAAATTTCCTTGTTAAACAGGAAAACATCTCATTTCCGAACCCAAAACCCGATATTTCTTTATTTTTCCGAATTTTCCAATTTTTCCATGCGCTTGGCGTTTTGGATTTTTCTGTAGTGCATCAAGGCCTCGATGCTTGAAAAATGAGCCGGATTAAGGCCGGAGCCAGACATGCGCAATACATACAGGTTCTGGGAAGATACGCCATTTTTGTCCCAGGTGATCGGGGCCATTGACCATTGCATCGGAGGAAGCGAGAGTAGACTGTCATTTATTTTTCGCGGATCAAAATTTTTGACTACTTCCGGCATCCTTATGGCGTGGCGGATGAAGTCGTATCCGAGCGCTGTCCACAAATCCGCTTTGCCCTGCATGGTAAGATCCAGCAGACCGGACAGTTTTGACTTGGCATTCGAAGGGTTGTCCGGCCACCAGGCTCCGGTGGTCAGGGCCAGGGAAAAGTAGTTGTTTTCAAGGTTTGTGCCTGTCGTCCCCTGGGACCAGAGCATCGGACCGAGAATCAGCAGCCGTTCTTCATCATAAAAAAAGAATTGAGGTATGATTCCCTTGGCCCGGGACAAAGAGTCCGGAATGAACACCGCATCAAAGTCCGGCTCCGGAGTGATGGTCGGATCATCCGGGTCCTGCACCGCAAGCAGGGATTTGACAGCATCACCCCATTTGGTGGGTTTGTCGGGAGGATAGCTTTGCAGCCCAGTTATCTCCGCCCCTTTTTCCCGGGCAACTTCCCAAAATTCACGGGCCATTTTTCGCCCGTAGTCATCCTTGGGATACAAAACCGCAAACCGGGTCATGCCCAGGCGCTGCATGCAGGGAGTTATCAAGCGTTTGACCTGGTCCCGGGGAGAGGTGAAGAATTTCCAGCCTGAATCTCCTTCGTCTTTTATGTTCGGCAAAAAAGTAAAAAATACATTTTCACGGTGTAAATTAAGCTTTTTTACCCGGCGCCAGTTTTTTCCGGTCAACGGACCACCGACAATCGAAGCCTGGTTTAAGGAGGCCAGATCATCTGTCCAATTCTTTGCTGCGGTGTTGAAAGTATGTATGGAAATAAAGTTGTTGTCCCTGGCCAGCTCCCATTGAGCCAGACTCGCGCCGCGCAGTATTTTCCAGCTCACGGAAGAATATTGTCCGGAAAGAGGCAGGGCCAGGTATATTTTTTTGCTTATCCGGCCATATTTTTTCTTCAGGGCAGCAAATTTTTTCTTAAACGGAGCGGGATCGGGCAGATTGCCGGAAAATGCCACCGAGTGCAATTCTCCGTATGCCTGGGGCCAAATTTTTTCGTCCTTTTGTAATTTGCGCAGCCAATAAGCCCACAACACAAGATTATAGGGAACGCGGTCACTGCGTCTTATCTTTTGTGTTTCCTCGGCGAGAGTAAATAAATCCTGGTTGGAAAGTCCGTTTATTTTGTTCAGGGTATAATTTTGCAGTTCATTTTTTGTCTGTTTGTCTTCAGCCTGGGAAAAGAGTTCGGAGAGTATAGGCAATGCCCGGGAATATTGCTGTTTGTCCCAGTAGTGGTCGACAAGCTTCTCCCCTGCCGTTTTTTTCAGGGAATAGGGATATCCCGATTTCAGGGTGATAGTCGTCAGGTATTCGGTGAGTGCTTCCCGTCCCTGCAATTTAAGCAGGGTGCGGCAATAAAGTTCCTGCCATTGGCGGCTGTCCTCAATTTTATCGTTTTCCCGGCTCCAGTCCTCAAGAACCTGCTGCGCCTGTTTGAATTTTTTCAATTCAGCCAGCGAGGCCGCAAGTCGATAATAAAAGACATCCCGCCTGGCTTTTTCAACTTCGGGATCGGCCAGCAATTTTTTGTACTGATCAGCCGCAGTGTGATAATTTCCGGACTGCCAGGCTGAATTTGCCGATTGACTGGAAACCCGGATTTTTTCAGGCGAAACGGGAGCCAGCTTTTTTTTCGGGGCGCAGCCCGTATAGCATAGAGAGAAAAAGATAATGATGAATACGGCGTATTGGAAAACTTTTTTTGGCATTTTTTCTAAGGCTGTTCGGTTTATTCGGTAAATAAAAGGCCCGGACCGATATCGGCCCAGGCCTTGGTATAGAGAGGGGGTGCCCGGGTGTCAAGAACACTCCCGTCCGGTTGCAGGATTCCCGGTTATTTTACTTCCGTATAGTCGGCATCAACTACATCCTCGTCGTCTCCTCCGCCCTGGGAGGAAGATCCGGATTGTTCCTGCTGTCC
>JBNJHA010000011.1:0-27189 GCA_051748085.1 Thermodesulfobacteriota bacterium | reverse complement strand
CAGGATTCCCGGTTATTTTACTTCCGTATAGTCGGCATCAACTACATCCTCGTCGTCTCCTCCGCCCTGGGAGGAAGATCCGGATTGTTCCTGCTGTCCGCCTTGCTGTCCTCCGGCCTGCTGTTCCTTATTTTGCTGGTTGTAAAGGTTCTCGGCCAGCTTATGCGAGGATTGGGCCAGGTCTTCAGTTGCCTTGCGGATGGCTTCTTCGTCATCCTGCTCCATGATTTTCTTGAGTTCTTCAATCTTGCCTTCAATCTCGCTCTTGGTAGCCGCATCAATATTTTCCCCAACATCGCGCAGGGATTTTTCAGTTGTATATATCAGGGTGTCCGCGTTGTTGCGGGTTTCAATCAATTTCTGCTTCTTTTTGTCTTCTTCGGCGTGAGACTCGGCTTCCTTGACCATGTTTTCGATTTCTTCTTCAGACAATCCGCTCGAAGCGGTGATCTGTATGGACTGTTCCTTGCCGGTCCCGGTGTCCTTGGCTGAAACATTGACAATTCCGTTGGCGTCAATGTCAAAAGTAACCTCAATCTGAGGTACTCCGCGCGGTGCTGCCGGAAGTCCGGTCAACTCGAATCTGCCGAGGGTCATGTTGTCCGCGGCCATTGGACGTTCTCCCTGCAGGACATGGATGGAAACCGAGGGTTGATTGTCTGCAGCTGTAGTGAAAATCTGGCTTTTCTTGGCCGGGATGGTGGTGTTTTTTTCAATCAGTTTGGTGAATACTCCGCCCATGGTCTCGATTCCCAGGGAAAGCGGTGTGACGTCCAGAAGAAGGACATCTTTAACATCGCCGGCCATGATGCCGCCCTGAATGGCAGCCCCCATGGCAACCACTTCATCTGGATTCACGCTGCGGTTAGGCTCCTTGCCAAAAAATTCGCTCACCTTTTTCTGGACCAGGGGCATGCGGGTCATGCCGCCGACCAGGATGACCTCATTTATGTCCGAAGCCTTTAATTCCGCGTCGGTCAAAGACTTTTTACACGGTTCAATGGAGCGGTCCACGAGGTCGTCCACCAGGGACTCCAGTTTACTCCGGGAGAGCTTCAGGTTCATGTGCTTGGGACCGTTCTGGTCCGCGGTAATGAACGGAAGATTTATGTCCGTCTCCATGGAGGAAGAAAGTTCTTTTTTGGCTTTTTCCGCGGCTTCCTTGAGACGCTGCAGGGCCATCTTGTCCTGAGACAGGTCTATTCCGTTTTCTTTTTTGAATTCATCAACCAGATAGTTCATTACTCTCTGATCGAAATCCTCGCCGCCGAGAAAAGTGTCTCCGCTGGTAGCCCGGACTTCAACGACATTATCGCCGACTTCGAGAATTGATATGTCAAAAGTACCACCGCCGAGGTCAAAGACGGCGATTTTTTCATTGGCTTTTTTGTCCGCTCCATATGCAAGCGAGGCAGCCGTTGGCTCGTTGATTATTCTTTTGACTTCCATTCCGGCAATTTTGCCGGCGTCTTTTGTGGCCTGACGCTGACTGTCGTTAAAGTAGGCCGGTACGGTAATAACCGCTTCATTTACGCTTTCCCCCAAGTAAGCCTCGGCATCGCTTTTGAGTTTTTGCAAAAGCATGGCCGAGATTTCCGGCGGACTGTACTTTTTGTCGTTTACCTGCACGTAGGCGTCATTATTGTTTCCGGCCACGATTTTGTACGGACTGATATCCTTCCATTTTTCCAGGACAGGATCGTTTATTTCCCGGCCCATCAGCCGTTTAACCGCTGAAATGGTTTTTTCCGGGTTGGTGACCGCCTGTCGTTTGGCGATTTCCCCGACAAGCCTTTCCTTGTCCGTAAATGCAATAATTGAAGGTGTCGTGCGGCCGCCTTCTGGATTGGTGACGCATTTGGCCTCCTTGCCCTCCATCACGTAAACGCAACTGTTTGTAGTTCCCAGGTCAATTCCTATAATTTTACCCATTAGATTAGCCTCCTCTTGAAATGTGTTTCAGTTATCATTGATAAGTTCATTTTTGAAAGTGTAAAGAGGTAAGCATGAAATTATTCCTGCGCGCATTTTTTGCTTACCAGCACTTTAGCCGGTCTCAGCAAGCGGTCATTAAGCATGTATCCCCTCTGCATCATCTGGCACACCCGGCCTTCCTCCATGTCGTCCCTTTCCTGTTGAGCCATGGCCTCGTGTATATTCGGATCGAACTCCTCGCCCTTTTCTCCGACAGGGGTTAAGCCGTGTTTTTTTAAGGTGTCCAAAAAAATTTTCCTGGTCATCTCAATTCCTTCGCGCAGGCTCTTGCAGGCTTCGTCATTGCCGGCATGTTCAAGGGCCAGTTCCAAATTGTCCACAACCGGAAGAATGTCTTCGACAACCTGCGCGGAAGCGAATTTGCAGAATTCGTCTTTTTCCCTTTGCAGGCGTTTTTGCCGGTTCTCTGCTTCGGCAAGCGTCCGGATCTGTTTGTCGCGGCATTCTTTTAAAAGAGGGCAATCTGAACAAAAAGTTTCCTGGCAATATTCCCAGAGCTCTTCGCGGCTTAGATCGGCCAAAAGGAGTTTATCTGTTATTGAAAGTTCTTCTTCCGGCTCTTGCTGTGCGTTTTTTTTATCTTTCTGATTCTCTTTGTCCTGACTTTTTTTCGACATTGGCATACCTCCGTTAATAACCTCTGTCCTTCTGAAATACGATTCATGAATTCTTTTGAAATAATTGAGTAAGAATTTGTGCGACTAAGTCAACCGTTGGAATCAGACGCGGGTAATTCATGTGCACTGGACCGATGACTCCGACCGAGCCCAGGGCGTTATTCTCCGGGCCGTAAGGAGATGAAATGAAACCATAATTTGATAAATTGGTCAGGCCATGGTCCTCGGGGAAAAAGACCCGTATATCGCGGGCTTTAATGGTGCCGTCGAGCAGGGTGAGCAATTTGGACTTTTCTTCCAATAAATCCAGCAGGTCTTTTAATTGAGAGATGTTCACGCCGCTGTTGTCCAGAACTTTTGTTGCTCCGTCGACGAACAGTTCACGGTCCAAAGCATCCTCACAGGCGTTGCGGGCCAGATAAAGGGCCTGCAGATACAGATTTTCAAAATTTTTCCGGACATCGCGCAATTGCTTGACTATGCTTTTTCTTATTTGCGCAACAGTTTTTCCCTGAAAATGTTCATTCAGATAATTGCTGTAATAAATCAGTTCATCGCCGCTCAGTTTTTTTTCCGTTTCGATCATTCTGTTTGAGATCAACCCACCTTCAAGTACGAGAACGGACATTACCAGGCCGGGCTTAAGGAGAATAAAATCAATCTGTTTCCATGTCGCGGCCGCCTGGGCCGGAGACATTATCATCGCTACCTGGTTGGAAAAGGAGGAAAGGACCCTGGATGCCTGGCGCAGAGTTGTATTAAAGTCCGGCCCGGAATCCATGAGCGAGTTTATGATTGATTCCCTGCAATGGGAATCAAGTCTTTCCAAAGTAAGAAAAGAGCGCAGATAATAGCGCATTCCGGCGAGAGTCGGAATCCTGCCCGCGGAAACGTGCGGCTGGTCAAGCATCCCTTTGTCCGTCAGAGCGGACATTACGTTGCGCACTGTGGCCGGGCTTTGACCGACTTCATCCATGTTGGCCACGGCTTTGGAACCTACTGGCCCGCCGGTGCGTATATATTCCTTGATTATGGCTTCAAGGATGGTCTTTTCGCGTTGTATATAGTCGGTGCGTGGCATAACTTTTGAAATTTATTCTGGTTTAATTTCAGTGTGGTATAGAAAGTCACGCAGTGCCTGGGCCCAGGGTCTGGGTTTGCGGGAAGTGGTTTGAATCAGAGACGAATTGTCCAGTACGGAATATTCCGGACGAACGGCTTTTTGTCTGAAGTGGGAAGAATCCACGGCATGTATTTTTGTATGCGAACCAACGCAGGCAAGGGCTTCCGCGGCCAGTTCGCACCAGGAAGCCTCGCCGGAATTGACCACATGAAAGATTCCGCGGGCGTTTTTTTCCACAAGGTCAAGCGCGTGTTCCGCCAGGTCCACGGTGTATGTCGGCGAACCTATTTGATCATGCACAACATCAAGGGTTTTTTTGTCTTGCGCGAGCTTGAGGATCTTGGTCACAAAGTTGATTTTTGCCGGGCCGAAAAGCCAGGCTGTCCTGATTATGAGAAGTTTGGGAATTTCCATTCGCGTCAGGCGTTTTTCCGCGTCAAGTTTTGTTTTTCCATAGACGTTCAAAGGGTTGGGAGTATCTTGCGGGGAATAGGGCTCTTTTTGTTTGCCGTCAAAAACGAAGTCCGTACTGAAGTGGATCAGGTATAAATTGTTTTTTTGGGCCATATCGCCCAGCATTTTGGGAAAATCACAGTTGATAAGCGAAGCCTTTAAATGTTCATCCTCGGCATCATCCACTCTGGTATAGGCAATGCAGTTAAAGATATGAGTGATATTCTTGTTTTTGATCAATGCTTCAATTTGTTCGCGATCAAGAATGTCGATATTGTTTCGGCCCACCGGCACGGCGGTCCATCCTCTTTTTTCCAGGGCATTGGTTATTTCCTGACCGAGCAGGCCTGTATCGCCGCCCAGCACAAGCGCTTTTTCGGCAGACATCAGCATCGCTCCTTATACCATCTGTTCATGAAATCGCGGTAAGCTCCACTTTGAACGTCGTCAACCCATTTTTGATTGTCGGCATACCATTCCAGGGTGTCTTTAATTCCCTGATCAAAAGAGGTTAAAGGCTCCCAGTTCAGCTCCCGACGTGCCCGGCCGTAATCAATGGCGTAACGCAAATCATGCCCGGGGCGGTCATTGACGTATGTTATCAGTTCGTGATTTTTGCCCGTGTATTCGAGTATCCTGCGCACGACGTCAATATTTTTTTTCTCTGCATTTCCTCCAAAATTATATACCTTTCCGGGGGTTCCGTTGGTCAGGGCCATGGCAACACCCCGGCAGTGATCCCTTACGTGTATCCAGTCCCGGATGTTTTCACCCTGTCCGTAGACCGGCACGGGAAGACCCTGGGCGGCCTTTATGAACGCCAGCGGTATAAGTTTTTCCGGAAATTGATAAGGTCCATAATTATTGGAGCATCTGGTTATTATAACCGGAAAATCAAAAGTCTTGTAATAGGATCGGGCCAGGAGGTCAGCCGATGCCTTGGAGGCTGAATACGGGCTGTTGGGAGCGAGTGGGCTGCTTTCGGTAAAGAGTCCCGCCGATCCCAGGGATCCATAGACTTCATCCGTGGAAATATGCACGAATCTTCTGATATTGTGCTTGCGGGCGGCCTCCAGGAGGTTGAACGTGCCGTTGATGTTGGTCCGGATAAATTGATCTGGACTGTCAATGGAGCGATCCACATGCGATTCCGCTGCGAAATTGACCACAGCATGTATCTCATGTTTGGATAGAATGCGGGGAATCAAGGCGTTGTCCGCGATATCGCCCTGGATGAAAGAGTAGCGAGTGCCGAAATCATTTTCAATATCCACAAGGTTCGCCGGATTTCCGGCGTAGGTTAGTTTATCCAAATTGAATATCCGGAGCTCGGGATATTTTTCAAACATGTAGCGGATAAAATTGGATCCGATAAAGCCGCACCCTCCGGTGACCAGCAAATTCATATCCATAAATGCATTCCTTTTCGTGGTTGTTTTTGTGCACCAAATTTTTTGGGCGTCTTTGACGCAAGGCCTGGAATTTTGAGTTTTATTCTTCAGATTCTTTTGATGCGAACCTTTGATTAAAAGCATCAGAAAGGATCATTTGAATAAAATCAGCATGCAATGCCGAGGCCACTTTTTTCTATGAGCTGAATGGCGGCAAAAATCAGCGATCAAAGCAGGGCGTATTTACGATTCGTTTTCTGCAGTCGCTTGGCCGTAACCGAAAAAATATACTTCATGACCGGGTAGAGAATGTTTTTAGGCAAGCGCAGAAAATCCTGCTCCTTGTACTGGAAGAGATAGCATTCCTCAAGTGTGATCACATTGGCCGAGCGCGGTTCATACAGCAGAGCGCCCATCTCCCCAAAAATACTTCCGCTTTCCAGAATGTCCAGAGTCTTTTTGTTTTTAAAAACCCGCACATTGCCGTGGACAAGGACATACAGGGTCTCTTCTGTCCGTCCTTCCCGGATGATCAATGTTCCGCTCGGGATACGTATCCAGGTTCCGCTGCGTACAAGTTCCAGAAGTTCGCTTTGGTCAAAGAAAGAAAAAAAGCGGATTTCGCGCAGACTTTGCATGCAGGGTTCGTTGATTTTCAGTATCTCTCCCTGATTTGTCAATGAGTCCTCAGAGTTCATGTGTCCGTCTCCATGTTTTTGATTTTCAAAGGGCATTGGATTTTCAAGGGAAAACCGCCGGATAATGAAATTGCGGATTTCGGTAAAATATGCCTTGCATACTTTCCGGTTATACACTAAAAATTTTTGCTCACGGGCGGTTAACTCAGTGGTGAGAGTGCCATCTTCACACGGTGGAAGTCCGGGGTTCAAATCCCTGACCGCCCACCACCCAAGCTTAATACATGGCCCTTAATTCTTTAAGGGCTTTTTTTGTTGCAATATGCTCTGCTTATATAAATAATATACCTGTATTGAACAACAGGGGCAAGTATAGATGGAAGTGGTTTTATATCACCCGGAAATTCCTCCGAATACCGGCACGATTGCCAGGCTTTGCGCCGCGACGGGCGTGCGCCTGAATCTTATCGAACCGCTTGGTTTCAGTCTGGAGGATAGATATTTAAAAAGGGCCGGACTGGATTATTGGCCGCATGTGGACTTGAAGGTCTGGCCAAACTGGAGGAGTTTTCAAAAAGATATTGATCCTTTGGGCCGCGTGGTGATGACAAGCGCCCGTTCCGGAGTGTCCTATCATCGGCATGACTTCCATGATTCGGACATACTTGTTTTTGGTCCGGAAACCAAAGGACTGGGAAATGAGATGAAAAAAGACGCGCATTCTCTGGTTCGGATTCCAATTCTGGACAGAGTGCGCAGTCTGAATCTGGCCAATGCGGTTGCCGTCATTTTATATGCGGGACTGGCGCAAACCGGCAGTCTGGATTTGCTGGATGGCGGTTGATTGAAAATCAACCGCCTAAATCATTTCCGAACCCAAAACCCGATACTTCTAAACCCGGTGAACTTTTTGACTCTTCGACGGAATGCATGGATTTTGACGTAATATTAAAGGGCAAGAAAATATGCGAACCTTTCGTCAGGAACATCAGAAAGGATCACTCGAATAAAATCCACACACAACGTCGAGGAACCAACTTTTTTTGTGTACTTAGTATTTTCTAAATTTAAATTAAAAACAAATAGTTGCATAATTTAATCTGAGCGTTTAACTCCAGTCTTCGACTTTTTGCAGTTGCGTCAGTACAGAGGCAAAATTGTTCTTGCTTAAAAAACTTTTATCCAGAATGTTTTTCCCGGTTCCGCTTTGCCTGGAAATTATAGGTCTCGGGCTTGTCCTGCTTTTTTTGCGCCGGGAAAAGGCCGGAAGATTTTTTATTCTTTCAGGCTTTGTATTGTTTTTTATTTTGAGCATGAATCCCGTGGCCGATACAGCTTTGGACCTCTTGGAAAGACAATATCCGCCGTTAAGATCAGCCGAAATTCCCTCTGGCCTGCAATATATTGTTGTTCTCGGGGCCGGGCATGACAGCTTTGAAGAGTATCCGGCCAATGCTGCTGCCTCGGCAACCACGGTTGAGCGTGTCATTGAAGGGTTACGGATAAAAAAAATGGCTCCGGCAGCCAGGCTTGTATTTACCGGCGGCAAGATCAAAGACGAGCAGAGTAACGCGCGGATAATGGCCGATATTGCCCGGCAGTTTGGGATCCCTGCTTCCGAAATTATTCTGGAACAGGAATCCCTGGATAGCAAGGATCATGTGAGTTATTTGCGTCCGCTTTTGAACGGGGAGGATTTTGTTCTGGTCACTTCGGCTTCGCATATGCCGAGGGCCGCGGCATTGTTTCGGGCCGCCGGATTGAAGCCTCTGCCTTCCGGTGCCGACTTCAAGTCCTTAAATTCCGCCTATTCGCCTTGGAATTTTTTCCCAAGCGCGAACGCCCTGGAAAAAAACACACGTGTTTTTTATGAATGCCTTGGCTTGATCTGGGCCCGGTTTAGAGGCCAGATTGAAACTTTTTAGTATTCCCGCGGAAATCTTGAATAACTCAAGCTGTCCGTTGATGTGTTTTTTTTAAACGCTTATCCGGCTTAAGCAGACAAACCAGGTATATAAAAAAATCGCCGCCCCGCCTCCGAGTGAACAAACTATCTCCGCGAAAAATTCCTTAATCATTTTGTCCTCCTTGTTTTTCCGGCATTATTCCTTATGAAATTGAAAATACTATGCCGGTAATATGAAGATAATGTTAAATTATTGTTTTCGATTATAAGCATTTATCGTGCCGGCATCCTCGATGTCCGGTTTTCAGCCGTTTCCAGACGGTTGCCTTTGAGTGCGGTCTTTTGGACTTGCATATTTGTATTTTTAATACGGCAGAAATAATCTCATTTATACAAAATTGTTTTTTTTGCAGGAGGCAAGAGGTTGAATTTTTGATATAAAGGTTGCTTTTAAGCAAAAAATGTTGTTGTCTATTCCCGTTTTGCGGATTTAAGGCCTGCTGATATTTAGTAACTAATCGGGATAACAGGAGTTTTTATGGAGTGTCAGAAAGAAAAGAATCTCGAGAATTGTAATTGTACTTACGAACCCTGTCCACGGAAAGGGGTTTGCTGTGAATGCATTCGTTATCATTTGAAAATGCGCCAGCTTCCCGGATGCTGTTTTCCGGATCGGGTGGAAAAGACCTACGACCGGTCCTTTGAGAATTTTGCCAAGCTGGTGGCCGAGGGTCAGGTTTGATGATGCGGGTGTAAATTTTGTATCTGTTCACCGAACTTTTTTTTTCGTATGCTGAATAGTTACTGAATTTTTAATGAAAACCGAAACAGCAAGGAGCTTTTAATGTCTGAAAAAATAGATGACAATGAACAGCAATTCGTGCAAGCCTGGAAGGATGATTCGAATGGATGCAGGGAAATTTATCGGCAACTGAAAAAATTATTGCAGGAATTATCCGGAGTCAGTCTGGAATTCAACCCCCGCCCGGGGATTACATATTCCCTGCGCGCAAAACATGAAAAGCAAACCGAAAGGGAGCTTTTCGTCATGGTTGACGTGATAGACGATGATCCAGAAGACAGATGGCTTTCGGTATGCTTTTTCGGAGACATGATCAGTGACCCTGAAGAAAAGGGTGATTTTGTCCCGGAGGGTCTGCTTGGACATGACGCGCATTGTTTTGACCTTGACAATGATGATCCCGCAGAGTGCGGATACGTCAAGGAACGGGTCCGGGAAGCTTTTGACGCGGCTGCTGGCGCTTGATTCTTTTGATGCAGTTAATTTTTTAAAACTTATTGTTTGCTGCGCTTTCGGTCTGTGCTTTTTTGTCCAGAATTTGCCACTTGGCAGATGGACAGCTTTGTGCTATTTGGCACAAGCAGTTTTCAATCAGGACAAACATTGAACAAATTATTTTAGGAGGTTTATTATGTCTGCTTTAGTATTTGGACACAAAAATCCGGATTCGGATACAGTATGCGCGGCAATAGCCGTGGCTGATCTGAAAAGTAAAACCGGATTGGACGCGACTCCGGTCGTACAGGGCGAGCTTAATCCCGAATCAAAATTTATCCTGGATAAATTCGGCGTTGCTTACCCGGAAGTAGCAACTTCGGTTGCCGGGAAAAAGGTTTTCCTTGTCGACCATTCCGATCTGGCCCAAAGCATGGATGATCTGGGCGATGCCGAAGTGCTGGGAATAATCGATCACCATAAATTGGGCGATGTGACCACTCCCAACCCCCTGGAGTGCTGGATCTGGCCCGTGGGCTGTTCCTGCACCGTGATCAAGGCCATGTACGATTATTACAATGTGGAAATTCCCAAAGAAATCGCCGGGCTTATGCTTTGCGCGATCCTGTCAGACACGGTTATCTTCAAGTCCGCCACCTGCACGGACAAGGACAAGGAAGTCGCCAATGAGTTGGCCAAGAAGGCCGGAATTGACGACCTGCAATCCCTGGGCATGGAGATGTTCAAGGTCAAGTCCGCGGTTGAAGGCACTCCGGCCCGCGAGCTGGTTCTGCGCGACTACAAGGATTTCGACATGAACGGCAACAAGGTCGGCATCGGCCAGCTGGAAGTTGTCGATTTGTCTATTGTTGAGCCGGTCAAGGGCGATCTGGCAGAGGATATCAAAAAGCTCAAGGATGAAAAAGGAAACCATTCAGTGTTCTTGCTGCTTACCGATATTATGAAGGAAGGAACTGAAATGCTGATTGTGTCCGATGACGAATCCGTTGTCGAAAAGGCTTTCGGTGTGAAACCCGAGGGCGGCAAAGCCTGGCTCGACGGCGTCATGAGCCGTAAAAAGCAGGTGGTTCCCAACTTTGAAAAGGCTTTCGCCTAAAAATTTCGCCTGAATGTTCGGCTGACTGAGGCCGGATTTCAAATATCAAAGGCCCCGGAGCATGCTCCGGGGCCTTTTTGCATGGTGCGCCCGGCAGGGCGGAGCTAAAAACTCCGCTGATAGATTTTATCGAGACGGTCAAACATTTCTTTGCGGATTTCTTCAAGTTTTTCAAGATTGACCCGTGCTTTGTCCATGTTTCCTTCCTGAACATTCACAGCGATTTTCCTGGCCATAGTGTGCAGGTCAGCATGAATTTTGCCCAGTTCTTTAAAAATATCCATTTCTCCAAGTCTGTCTTGTACTTCATCACTGTAATACCATTTTCCAAAATCACACTCGTGATCCGAGGCGATTTCTTCCGGATTGAGGCTTATATCCCCATGAATCAAGCTCTCCAGCCTTGTTCTCCATTTTAAGTGCGCGCTTTTGACCGTGCCGATTTCAAAGAGCGGTGTTCCGATTTTGAATTGCTTGAGCATTTCGCGCAGGCTCACGGCTATCGAACTTAGTTCCCTGGAAGTCGCGTCTATTTGTGTGCTCAAAGCCGAGATGTCTCTCGCCTCGCTGTTTACCTGCGCTATTTCCTCGGCGATCTGGCTGGAGGCGGTGGAGCTCTGGTTGACATGTTCATTGACCTCGCCAACGCCTTCGGAGGATTGAGCCACGTTGTCCGCGATTTCTTGAGTGGCCGCGCTTTGTTCTTCCACTGAAGCCGCGATGGATTCCACATATTCATCAACTTTATTAATGATTTTGGCCACGTTCTCTATATCGCTTACGGAGTTTTCGGTTACATCCTGTATGCCCTTTACCTTTTGGGCGATATCCTCGGTCGCTTCAGCGCTTTGCCGGGCCAGTTCCTTGATTTCTCCGGCAACTACCGCGAATCCTTTTCCGGCCTCGCCGGCTCTGGCCGCCTCAATGGTCGCGTTAAGGGCCAGAAGATCGGTCTGGGAAGAAATGGCCGCGATGCTTTCCGAGACCTTGTCGATTTCCTGGGCCGCCTTGCCCAGCCTGGTTATGTTCTGTGAACTTTTGCGTGCCTCGGAAACCGCTTCCTTGGTCACTTTCCTGGTCTTGTCCGCGTTGTCGGCGATATCGCTGATGGTCGTGCTCATTTCCTCCGCGCTTGAAGCCAGATTGTTCACGTTTGTCGAAGTCTGTTCCATGGCCGAGGCCACGGAATTCATGTTTGTACTCATTTCCTCGGCGGCTGAAGCCACAGTGTTTGCTTTTTCCGAGGTACTGTCCGATCCCGAGGAAAGATTCTGCGAGGCCTTGTTCATCTCTCCGGAGAATATATCCATTGTTTCCACGCCGTTATTGGTGTTTATTATTACTTCGCGCCAGTTGTGAGCCATTGTGCTCAGCGCTTGGGCAAGCTTTCCTATCTCATCTTTGGAGTCGATGTGCAGAGTGCCGGTCATATCGCCCCTGGACATTTTATTGGCAAAATCCGAGGCCGCGGCAAGAGGTTTTGTCACCAGGCGATTGAGCAGCCAGAATAAAATGAGCGGAAACAGTATTATGGCGCATATTCCTATTCCCAGCACCGTGAATGATTTATACTGCATGGATTGCATGCTCTCCGTAATATTCTGCGGAAGAACCAGCACGGCAACGGTTTTGTCCGCGTAATCCCTGATAGGGGCCAGATAATAGGCAAGATGCTCGCCGCCGCTTTTCAGGAAATTCAGGCGGGGACTTTGCGAAGAAAATATTTTTTCCGGATCAATTCCCTGTATATTCAACGGATCCTGGGCCATGGTGCTGGCCTGTACCAGCATTTTGCCCTTGTTTTGGACCACAATGGAACTCCGGAAGCCAAATTCCTTTTGAATGGATTCCAGAAACGCGTTGTTAAAGGCCACCCCGAATTCGAGACTGCCGATATGCTCACCCTTGCTGGAAACCGGAACAACGCCCCGGATTCCGAAACCGAATTTTCCGCGGTCCAGGCCCATTACCGGTTGTTTGTTTTTATTGGTCTCGACTATGGTTTTGCGGATGGCAGTCAGGTCGTCACCGAATTTTTCCGGCTTGTGCAAACGAAGGAAGGAAGTTGCCGGAGGAAGATGGAACTGAAATTTATCGATGTTGATTTTGTCCTTGGACTTTTCGTAAATAGGCAAAAGGCGTTCGCGAAGGGCTTGTCTGTCTCCGGCGGCAAAATCGCTGCGTACTTCCGGGTCGGCGGCCACCCATTCCGCGAGCGAATACGCGGTCCAGCTGCTGGTATCTATGGCGTTTTGGACCAGATCTTTTCTGGCCGCCATCTCCAGGTTCTTGGATTCAAAAAAGTCCCGGCGCATGCTTTGGTACATAAACGCCGTAAAGCCGAAAACGACAATTGACAGCATGGCTACCGCGATAAGCATGACTTTGTTTTTTACAGTCAGGTTCTTAAAGGACATGATCTAGCTCCGGAATTAAGATTCTTGTTTAAAAGCCGTTTGCATTATAAACAAATATGCCCAAATTCCGTTTGCCAGTCAATAACCGCAGACCGGATGCTCAAAGGGGCAGGAATAAACGGCTGCTTTTCGTCAATTGACACGGCATGGGTTCTGAAATATCTTTTAATATACGGGTTATGTCCGGAAAGGCAGGTGTTTCCGGATGGAAATTTTAAAAGGAGATCACGATATGACGCCAACGACGCAAAGCCGGTTTTTTTTACTGGCGGTCATTTTTATTCTTAGCACGGGCCCAAATGCCTTTGCCGCAAAGGTCGCCGATCAGGTACAGGCTCAATATGACTCCCTGGTTTCCTTTACCACTTCTTTTGAACAGATTTTGACCAATGCCGGTACCGGGGAGCAAGAGGAAAGGACCGGCAGTATCTTTTATAAAAAGCCGGAGATGGTTCGCTGGGTGACTGATTCCCCGGAAAAGGAAATCCTCGTGGTCGGTTCGGAGTATGTCTGGAACTATTTTCCGGAAGAGGAAGCGGCCTATAAGTATCCGGCCCGGGAGATACTTTCTTCCAAGACCATGATTCGTTTCATTTCCGGTCAGGCGGATCTGGAAGATGACTTCGAGATTGAAAATCAGGGCCGGGAAGATGAGCTGATAAAGCTCAAGCTTGTTCCTCACAAGCCGGAGACTAATCTGGTTCTGGCCTATATATGGGTTGACGATCAGAGCTGGATGGTAAAACGGATTTTATTGGTTGATTTCTGGGGCAACGGCAATGAGCTGCATTTGAACGATATCCAATTGGATGTTGATATCGATCGGGCAAAATTTGAATTTGTTCCTCCCGAGGGAGTCGAAATCAAGGACAACACCGGCTCGCTGCCGGATCAGGAGTAGTTGACAATGATAGTAGTGGTTAAGAAGTGTTCCGAATGCCCATTCTGTTCCGAATGCGCGGACAAGAGATACTGCAATATGAGTATTCCCAAGCATCGGGAAGTGACTGAATTCAGGGAGTTGCCTTTCTGGTGCCCTTTGAACAAGGAACAGATTATAGTCAAGAATTTTTAGTCTGTTTTCCGCCTTTAGACCGGCTTGGATTGCCCTTTTTGAGCAGGTCTATTTCCTCGTTTTTCAAGTGTCGCCATTTACCCGGGGCAAGTTTTCCTAAATTCAGTCCGGAATGGGCCACTCTCTTCAATTTGAGTATGGTCAGATCCAAGTCCCGGCACATGCGGCGGATCTGTCTGTTTATTCCCTGAATCAGGATCATTTCCAGCCGGGTGTCCATGCCCCGTCCCGGAAGTTTATTTATTTCCACTGGAGCGAGTTGCTCGCCCTCGCTCAGAGTCATGCCGGAACGCATAATATTCAGGGCTTCCGAAGAGACACGGCCCCGTACGATAAGTTCGTATTTTTTTTTATGCCGGAATCCCGGATGAGTCAGCCGGTTGGTCAGATCCCCGTCATTTGTCAGCAGAATCAATCCCTGGGAGAAATAATCCAGCCTGCCTACCGGATAAACGTGCCGGGACCTGATCTCCTGCGGCAGAAAATCCAGGACGGTTTTTCTGTCCTGGGGATCGCTGGCAGTGCTGACCACGCGAACAGGCTTGTTCAGCATAATATACACATGCCGATCTCTTTTCAGCTTGACTGTGCCGATCCCCTTGACTTCGACGGCTTCCCGGCCCGGAATTATTTTTTTCCCCAGTTCGTAAACCGTTGTCCCGGAGATCGCCACCCGCCCGGAGGAAATGAGTTCGTCCGCCTTGCGCCGGGAACACACCCCGGCTTGAGCCAGGAATTTGTTAAGTCTTAGCGGTTGATTGCCGGACATGTCAGCGGGCCAGAAGTCTCAGATACAGATCGCCCTGCCACGGCCCCAGGGATCTTCCAAGTTTTTTCAGGCGGATAGGCCGTCCGGCAACATAGTCCTGCGGGATGGTGACATTTATTGTCTGCGATTTGTTTCCCAGTTTGCGGCCGATCCGGATGCGTATTTCAGAGCCCGGAAGCATCTTGTGCGGGGTCAGATACACGGTCTGCTCGTCATCGAGCTGGGAGGAAAACCATTTTTTCAGACCACCAAAAAGACCATGCGACAAATCCAGGTCAAGACGGCGCTCCCCCCACTGCAGGCTGAATTGCTTCTTTTTTTCCGCGAGTTCCAGACCGGTTGTCTTTTGTTTTTTGACCCGGACAAATATGTCCTCGAAGACTTTCTTGGCAAAGGGGTCGTTCAATATATCCCGGAGCACTTCTTCCTGCTGGTAATGAAAACGCTGTCTATGCGCACCGCGTTGAAAACCGGAGGTATCTTTTTCTTGCCGCGAGTTTTCTTTTTTACTCTGTTTCCGGCTTTGAGTTCCGGTTGTTTTCGATTGTCTGGAATCGAAACCGGGTTTTTCGAGTGAAATTTCTTTGAGCAGGACATAAGCCCGGTTTATTTGCTGGAATTTGGCTACCGCTTCCGTTTTGTCCGGATTAAGATCCGGATGGTACTGAAAGGCCTTTTGGCGGTAGGCCTTTTTTACCTGGTCCAGCTGCGCGTCCGGGGAAATGCCAAGTATTTTATATGCCTGCTTTATTTCCATGCCTCAAGGTCCTTGAAAATAAGAGCGTTCGCCTGGCCGGTTTTCAGACCGGATATCAGACCGTGCCGACGCAGATAATATATGCCCTGGGCTACAAAATCGGTGTGTGTGGCTTCCGGGTCCAATCCCGGGCAATAATCCTTGGCGAGCTCGAAACTGTATTCGTCCAGCAGATTGCCGCGGAAAAAAGGCCATGCCAGGCAGACGTCCGGTTTTACCGGATGTATGGCGCAACCATCTTTTGGATCAAAAAATATGCAGTAATCATTTTTCCGGGTTTTTATGCAATGCTTATTGTTTCTAATTTCCAGATATTTCCGGGCAAATTGGCTGACAGTCAGATTAAAGAAAGCGGCTATTCTTTCCTGTTCCCGTATGCCGGTTACTATTCCGCCCTGACCCTGACAGCATTCACCACACATTCTGCATGTGAAAACCGAATTTGAATTCATTTTTATCTACTCATTTTCGCGAATTATATTTCCTTGACCTTGGTGGATTTTTTTTTGATGTTTACACCCGCTCTTATGTTTTTTCAATCCGGATTTCTCTGCTGTCGAAAACAATATGAACAATATGGAACGGGCATGAAACAAAATAAATCGAATTTTGAGCCGGAGAGACTGAATATTAGTCAGGCTCTGAATCTTTGGCAAGAGGCTGATTTGTTCTCTCTCGGAAAAAATGCGCATTCGGCACGCATGCAAATGCATCCGAAGCGAATAGTAACTTATGTGGTGGACCGCAATATAAATTATACCAATATTTGTGTCTCGGGCTGCAAATTTTGCGCTTTTTTCCGTCCTCCCGGAGATAATCAGGGATATGTTCTCGGTTTTGACGAACTGGATCAAAAAATAGAGGAAACCGTGAATCAGGGAGGGTATCAGATTCTTTTGCAAGGCGGAATGAACCCGGATCTGGAACTTGACTATTATTGCCGGCTCTTAAATTTTATAAAAGAGAGGCATCCCGATGTCTGGATTCATGGTTTTTCTCCGCCGGAGATTGTCTTTATGGCCGAGAAATCCGGCCTGGAGCTTTCCCGGGTAATTGAAAAACTGGTAGAAGCCGGGTTGGACTCCATACCGGGCGGCGGCGCGGAAATTCTGGTCGACCGAATCCGTTCCCGGATATCTCCAAATAAGTGCGGGGCGCAAAACTGGCTGCAGGTTATGCGTCAGGCCCATTTGCTGGGCCTGAAAACCACGGCGACCATGATGTTCGGACATGTGGAAACTCTTGAAGACAGGCTCGAACATTTAAAACGTATCAGGGACTTGCAGGACGAGACCGGAGGTTTTACCGCGTTCATTCCATGGACTTTTCAGCCGCATGGTACCCGGCTTCAGGCTCCGGAAGTCTCTTCGACGGAATATTTGAAATTTCTGGCCCTGTCGCGTTTGTTCCTGGACAATATCGCAAATATCCAGGCTTCCTGGGTCACACAGGGACCGATGATCGGACAGCTGGCCCTGATGTGGGGAGCTAATGATTTTGGTTCAACCATGCTTGAAGAAAATGTTGTGGCCGCCGCCGGGGTGCATTTCAGAATCCCGGAAGAAAAGCTGAGAGACTTGATTCAGGGGGCCGGGTTTGTCCCGCAAAGAAGAACAATGGGTTATGAATTGCTTGAGGGGTAAATAGTTTCCATCCGGAAATGGCCCTTTTCCAGTTTAACTTTGTTAATTTTTTTGTTGCGATAATCCAGGTTTAAATCGGGATCGCTATCGGGTTCGGGATCGGGATCGGAAGAGTATGTCATTCGGTGTGCGATGAATTCTCAGTTAATGGCTTCGATTTCGATCCCGATAGCGATTTCGATCCCGAAGAAAGAAAATCCCAATACGGTAAAAAAATCATTTCCGAATTGGGAACCTGATATTTCTAAATCCGAAAACTTTTGAATTTCCGGATAAGAACTAAATAGCGGGCAAAATCCCGTGTCTTTCGCGGGAATTTTGTTTACGGTTTGGAATAGTCACGAAAGAAGGGAGTAGCCATGTTCAATGCTTTGGAAAGATTGCCCATTTCTGAAACGGAAGACAGAATTCGCAGGCTGCGTGAAAATCTGGAAGTAAGTGCACCCGGAAGCACAGGTGTTATGATTTTCAGCCGGATGAATTTGTATTATTTTTGCGGCAGCTGGGTCAACGGAATGCTTTATGTCCCGCTTCAGGGGGAACCGGTATTGATGGTCCGCAGAGGGCTTGAAAGAGCGCGTCTGGAATCGGAAATGAAAAATATCGTTCCGTTTCGTTCTTTTCGGGAATTGCCCCGAATATTAAATGATTTCGGATTGGAACTCGCGGGCCGGGTTGCTGTGGAAAAGGGAGGTTTGTCCTGGTCGCTGGCCGAAACCCTGCAGAAACGTGTGGACGGCCTGAATTATGTTTCCGGGGATCATGCCCTGGCGGCAAGCAGGGCGGTCAAGACAAAATGGGAAATCGACAAATTGATTCTGGCCGGCAAGCGCCATCATGATGCATTGTACAGGATTATGCCCGAGTATATTTCTCCGGGCATGAACGAGCGCGAAATAGCTGTAACATTATGGGAAATATTCTTTGAACTGGGGCACAGCGGTCATATGCGTATGCAGAATTTCGGCGAGGAAATTTTTCTGGGTCATGTCGCGGCTGGAGACAGCGCCAATTATCCAAGTACCTTTAACGGCCCGGTCGGCATTCGGGGCCAGCATCCATCCGAGCTGCACATGGGATATGCCGGCAAGATATGGAAGGACAATGAACCTCTGGTTGTGGATGTCGGTTTTTGTCTGGAAGGATATCATACGGACAAGACCCAGGTTTATTTGCCTGCCGGATGGTCGAGGCCGGCTGTTTTTGATCACGCCCAGGAATGCTGCCGTGAAATTCAGTCCATGCTTGCCGAGCGTCTTAAACCCGGAGCGGTTCCGGCCGAGTTGTACATGATGGCTGTTGAAAAGGCCGAAAAGGAAGGTTTTGCCGATGGATTCATGGGGCTTGAATGGAACAAGGTCAGCTTTGTGGGACATGGAATAGGTCTGGCCATAGATGAATGGCCGGTTATAGCCAAAGGATTTGTGGAGCCCTTACGGGAAAATACCTGCATGGCACTTGAGCCCAAAATCGGAATTCCGGACGTGGGCATGGCCGGAGTGGAGAATACCTTTCAGGTTACCCCGGAAGGAGGCCGCCCTCTGACCGGCGGGGAATTCGATCCGGTAGAGGTCAAGGGATAAGGACTCCTTTAAGAAGGGTAAGACATGTTTGTCTCTCGCCCGTTCCCGGGGAGAGCTGGAGACCCGGAGGAAGAGCGGAGAGACGGCGGTTTTTTTCTGTTCCTTTGGAAAATAATGAAAATTTGCTCCGTTGCGGGACGCGGAAAAGACAAACATTACCTTGGCCCCGGCTCAGTGGCAAGGGATATTTCTATTTTTAAAAGTCTGCTTCATCCGGATGGGTCATAAGTCTCAATATGGTCCGGATTTTGACGTAATATTAAAGGGCAAGAAAATATGCGAACCTTTCGTCAGGAACATCAGAAAGGATCACTCGAATAAAATCCACACACAACGTCGAGGAACTTTATTTTTAAGATTCTCCCTATAAAAATGGTTTCAGGATCATAATTGTTCCCAGGCCCAAGATCAGAATGCAAATGGCCTTTTTGTAGGCGATCTCGCTTATTTTCCCGTACATTTTACTGCCCGCGAATACTCCCAGCACCAGGGAAAACAGACCGGCGAAAAAATATGCAAGGACTTCGCCGGTTATAAGCCCGGAAACCGCGTGCGTTGTGGAAATTCCTATCCCGGCAGTGAAGAAGTATCCGGCCATGCTGGATTTGATCTCGTCTTTGCTCCAGGGCTGCACCGCGGTGTAAATTATGATCGGCGGACCATTGGCTCCAATGCTCCCTCCCAGGCATCCAGCCAGAAATCCGGCCGCGATTTCTGATTTTCGGCCGGTTTTGAGCTTAGGCAATTTAAGAAAAAGGGCATAGGCCGCGAAAAGGACTAAAACTATTCCCAAGGTCAGCTGCAGATAACCGGCCGGGATATTTTTTAAAAGATAAACTCCTGTGGGGATGCCCGGAATGGTCGCCACGAGCATGGTTATGAGTCTTTTTATGTTCAGACTTTTGTAGAGCTGAAAAAGTAAAATGGCGTTTATGATCAGGGCGTACAGACTGATAAGCGGAATGACCGTCTTTATATCCAGAAATACGGCCAAAAGCGGCAGAGAAACCATGATTGAGCCGAAGCCGGACAGACCCTGGGTGAATCCGGCGAAAAAAATGACGATCAAAAGCGGGAATATTGCATGCATGAGATTGTTTGTTTGCGGTGAATAGTAGATCAATTGTTATTGGTGCGAACCGCTTCGGTTAATAGCAAATTCAGATGGACGCAAGTTTTAAGTTCGGCCGCATGTGAAATTATTATCTTGATTGACCTTTGTCTGGGTTTGTGCGGATTAGGTTGAAGATATTTGGAAGTTCGTAACTATTCGCCGCACGAAAAGAGTTTACCGGTTTTTTGCGTACATCTCCGAACCGAAATTTGATATTTCTGAGTCCGCGAGTTTTTGGGTTACCAGGTAAGAACTGATTAAATCGACGGCATGTTTTTTTGTTTCAGGGATGAGAAGATAGAATAAGTCAACAATAGTCATTCCTTGTGAGGTTATGTGCATGAATGCTTATACTGTGTATCTGGACCAAGTGGAAGGATTGCTGCAGAAGTGGAAGGAAAAATATGATATTTACGTCCCGCAGCGGGCAGAAGAACATTTTTATGAATTTCGTCCCTGGAAACCGGGTGTGGACATTGCCTGGGATTATGACATGGCCTATACACCACTCAAGAGATTTTTCTTTCCGCCGGAAGAAGATCTTATAAAATTTGATCTTCGGGACTACAGCGCCCAGTCGGTGGTCAATGCTCCCAAACAGATTATTTTCGGAGTTCATCCTTATGACATAAAGGCCGTCAATCAGCTGGATCAATTGATGGACATGGGCAGTATGGATGTCAATTATCGCAAGCGGCGGGACAACACGGTCATAATCGGAATGGAGCCCCTGCAGATCGCCGATACAGCTTTCTGGAGCGCGATGAATGCGGCTGAAGTTGATTTGGGATATGATCTATACTGGACCAAAATCAGCCCCGGGGCTTTTTATGTTCAAGTGGGTTCGGGACACGGGGAGGATCTGCTTCGGGCCAACGGCAATGTCCTGGAGGCCTCTCTGGCCGAAAAGGAGGCCGCCCGCAGGAAGCACGCGCAGGCGCTTAAAATGGCCGGCAAAAATACCCTTTCTTTTCCCTGGCAGGAAGTACCAAAACTGATGGCAGCCAGTTATGACTCGCCGTTATGGCGCGAGATGGCCAAGAAATGTCTGTCCTGCGGTTCGTGCAATCTGGTCTGCCCGACATGCTATTGTTTCGACATTCAGGAAGAAGTGGATGACAAACTGCATACCGGCAGGCGTTACCGCATGTGGGACGGGTGCATGCTGGAGGGGTTCGCTAAAATCGCAGGAGATCATAATTTCCGGGGCAGACCCTGGGAAAGATACCGGCACAGATACATGCGCAAAGGAAAATATATCTACGACAAGATCGGTGAACTGGGATGTGTGGGTTGCGGCCGATGTGTCCGGGCCTGTACCGCCAAAATCGCTAATCCCAAGGCCGTGTTCAACGAATTGTGGGAGGCGTATAGAAATGAAATCTAATTTTTCTCCTTATGTTCCCCGGGTGGCTACCCTGGTCAGCAAACGCGAGCTTTCGGATTTTGTGACTCTGTTTGAATTTGCACAGGATAACGGCTGGCCTCTGGCCCATCGTCCCGGCCAGTTCATTCAGCTTTCCATATACGGCGTGGGCGAGGCTCCTTTTTCCGTCAGTTCCCCGCCGGTGCGCGAATCGCATCATTTTGAAATCGCCGTGCGTAAGATCGGCTCGGTAACCTCGGCTCTGCATGATCTCGAGGTCGGGTCCAAGGTAGGCGTGCGCGGTCCTTACGGATCCTATTTTCCGATGCAGAAATTTGTAGGTCAGGATGTGCTTTTTGTGGCCGGAGGTCTTGGCTATATTCCGCTCAGGAGTGTTTTGCATTACATGCTCAGGCACAGGGAAGAATACGGCCGGATCAGCGTGCTGGTCGGAACCAGAAATCCCAAGGAGCGTATTTTTACCTGCCAGCTGGAGGAATTGTCCAAACGTGACGACGTTGTCGTGCATGAAACCGTGGATGAGCCCGATGCGGACTGGACGGGAAATGTGGGGGTGATAACCACGCTGATACCCAAGATAGACGTGGACCCGAACGATACCTACGTGGCTATGGTCGGTCCCCCGGTCATGTACCGTTTTGTCCTGGCAGAATGCCGCAAGCGGGGCATATCCGAGGAGCGGATTTTTGTTTCCCTGGAAAGAAAAATGAAGTGCGGGCTGGGCAAGTGCGGACATTGCCAGATTAACGGGTTGAATTGCTGTCTGGATGGTCCGGTTTTTTGCTATACTGAAATTGCCAATCTGCAGGAAGCAATTTGATAATCTAAAAATATCGCGGAGAATTATCATGGCCAATAAGCCAAAGGTAGCGTTTTTTGATTTTGCCGGATGTGAAGGGGATCAGCTTCAGGTCGCCAATCTGGAGGAAAGGCTTCTGGATATAGCCGCTCATATTGATATTGTCAGTTTCAGGGAGATCAAGACCAACCACAGTAATGATTATGATATAGCCTTTGTGGAGGGATCCATTACCCGTCCGGAAGATGAGGATCGGATTCGCGAAATTCGGTCCAAGGCAAAGATTCTGGTTGCTTTGGGAGCCTGTGCCACAATCGGCGGCATAAATTGCCTGAAGAATTTTCTGGAGGAAAGGGAATACCGGGAGATAGTTTATGGTTCCCGGGCCGGCTGGTATTCAACATACGCGGCCCGTCCTCTTTCCGCCGTGGTCAAGGTGGATTTGGACATTCATGGTTGCCCGATTGATAAAAATGAGTTCGCCCGGGCGGTAAAGGAGCTTTTACTGGGTAAAATATACAGGCCTCCGGATTATCCGGTGTGCGTGGAATGTAAAAAGGCCGGGAATATCTGCCGCCTGGAACAGGGCAAATTGTGCCTGGGCATGATAACCCGGGCCGGGTGCGGGGCTGCCTGCGTCACCGAGGGCAGTTTCTGCTGGGGCTGCAGGGGGATTTTGCCCGGCGCCAATCTGGACGCGGCCCGGCAGGTCATGGATGAACACGGGTTTTCCTGGCTCAGGGCCCAGGACCAACTAAGGCTTTATCAGGGCCATTTTCTGGCCCGTTCCGGAATGTAAGATCAAGCACCTGGTTCTTATCCGGAAACTCAGACAAATTTCGGATTGGAAAGTATTTGGAATTGCGCATTAATCATATCTAATCGGAGTGATCATGGCTAAGCAAAGCACTAAAAAAACTTCCGAGAAAAAAGGCAAGAGACCGGAAGAACAATCCGGTCCGGAAAAGAAAAGTCCGGCCGGCCCCCGCAAGATAGAAGTTCGGCATCTTACCCGAGTGGAGGGACACGGCAATATTGTGGTCGCTCTGGGACCGAATGGGGAGATAGATGAGGCCAAATGGGAAGTAAATGAGGCCCCCCGTTTTTTCGAGGCTATGGTTCAGGGCAGGCCATACACCGATATTCATCATATTGTTTCCCGGATTTGCGGAATTTGCTCCATAGGGCATCAATTATGCTCCATTCAGGCAACCGAGGATGCCTTTAATATCGAACCCAGCGAACAGACTTTGCAATTGCGCAAACTGGCTCTGCATGCTGAAAATCTGCAAAGCCATCTTCTGCATATCGGTTATCTGGTTTTACCCGATCTTCTGGGTGTTGATTCGGTTTTGGCCTTGGCCGATTCGCATAAAAAAGAACTTTTGGACGTAATTGGATGTCGCAGGGTTTCTAATGATTTCAGTAAGATAATTTGCGGTCGGACCACTCATCCGCAAAGACTCGTACCGGGCGGAATGGAGAAGGTTCCGACCCGGGAGGATATGCTGGAATTAAAAAGACAACTCAAGGACGGATTGCAGCGAGCCGAAAGACTTGTGGACCTTTTTACGGCCCTTATGGATAAAATTCCTGATTTCGATCGTCCGACTGAATACGTAGCCCTGGTTGCCCCCACGGAATATGCCATGTACAGGGGCGAAATAGGCAGCAATCTTGATCAGCGCCGTCCGGCTCTTTTATATGACCAGGTTTCCAATGAGTACTGCGTACCGCAATCCACGGCGAAATGGGCCAAAAACATGCGTGATTCCTATATGGTTGGCGCGCTTGCCAGATTTAATCTTAATTCGGGGTATCTTACCCCTTTAGCGGCAAAAGCGGCCAAGAAACTGGGAATAAAAGCTCCATGCACCAATCCGTACTATAATTCCCTGGCCCAGATGATTGAATGCGTGCATTCCCTGGAGGATTCCATTCGAATCAGCGATGAATTGCTTAAAAAAGGGTTGCGGGATGAACCCTGCCGGGAAATAAGGCCACAGGCAGGTAAAGGGATCGGCGCGGTGGAGGTTCCCCGCGGAATCCTTTTCCATTCTTATGAATACAACGAAAGCGGGCGGATTGCATCGGCGGATTGCGTTATCCCTACAAATCAGAATCACGCCAATATCCAGGGCGATTTTAATGCGCTGGCTCCAATATTGTCCAAAAAGCCGCCGGAGGAGATCGAACTGAAATTGAGCATGCTGGTTCGCGGCTACGACCCGTGCATCTCCTGTTCCACGCACATGCTGGATATGCGGCCGGACAAGGGCGTGAGCAGGGTGATTTTTAAAAAGCGTAATAAGTAGTTAGTTCTTATCCGGAAATTCAAAAAATCCGGATTTTGAAATATCATGTTTCCAATTCGGAAAAGGGCCATTTCCGGATGGAAACCAGTTACATTTAACTTGTAATTACTCCGGGGCTGTTTCACGCAGCCCCTTTTTTGTGTTCCGCCTTATGTTCGATATTGTATTTTATATTTTTGCCGGTTTCCTGGCCGACCTCGCCCTGGCCGATCCCCGCGGTTGGCCTCATCCGGTGCGCTGGCTGGGCGGATATTATGATTTCTGGGAGAGCCGCTGCCGGGGCCTAAATTTGGACCCGCTGCTCTGCGGAGCGGCCGGAGTTATCCTTCTTTGCCTGCTTGTCTGCATCGTGGTCGTCGGTCTGATTTCCCTGCCTGTTATCGGATGGTTCTTTGGCCTGTATCTGGCTTACAGCGGATTGGCTTTGGGAGGGCTTATAAGAGAAGGGAAAAAGGTGCTCGGACTTCTTGAGCAGGGAGATTTGAGTGGTGCCAGAGAGGCCTTGGCCATGCTGGTCAGCCGGGATACATCGGGCATGGACAAGGAGGAGATAAATGCCTCGCTGGCGGAAACTCTTTCTGAAAATTTCAATGACGCCTTTTGCGCTCCGCTCTTTTATCTGGCTCTTTTGGGACCGGCCGGACTGTGGGTATACAAGGCTGTAAGCACCGGGGACTCAATGTGGGGATACAAAAACGAACGCTTTGAAAGGCTGGGAAAATTCGCGGCCAGGGCGGACGACCTCCTGGCCTGGATTCCGGCCAGGATCAGTGCTTTTTTGTTTGTGCTCTGTGCAAGGATGCTGCCCGGGGAAAAAAAATACTCGCTTGGAAGCGTAGGAGAAGTTTGGGGGAAAATAGCAAAAGATGCACGCCGGGCGGAAAGTCCCAATGCCGGGTGGTGCATGTCTGCTGCCGCGCATACCCTTGGGTTCAGACTCGGCGGTCCGGCAAAGTATTTCGGGGAGATAAAGGATAAGCCGTATTTTAATCAGCAGGGCGCTTGTCCTGGAATAAAGAAGCAAAAGGAGCTTATAAGGCTTATGTATCTTTCCGGGTTTGTCTTTGTAGGGGCTATATGTGCGGTTTTCTTGTTATTGGGGTTGGTATTATAATTATTTAAATTTCTTGTATACGTCTTTTCTATGGCCGACTTTGATAACTTCAATGGTCAGGATGTCTTTGAGTATGGAATAAATCACTCTGTAATCCCCAACCCGGATTCTGTAAGTATGGTTGGTTCCTGAGTACTTTTTTGTATTGGCCGGAAAAGGATCTTTTGAGAGTTCTTCAATTGCCGAGATAATTTTGGGAATATCCGATTTATCTATCCGCTTGAGTTCTTTTTTTGCGGATGTTTTCCAGAAAATACTATAAATAGCCTTCATTTTTCAAATCGGCAACAACATCAGTATGGGGGATTAAGTCTTCGGAGCGTCTTTCAGCAACGATAGCCAAGTCTTTTATTTCTTCTATCAGTTGGTAATATTTGTCAATTGGCAGTATGACCGACTCTTTTTCCCCTTTTTCGTTAATAATGAATTGCGGCTTTTCAGGTGCAGCGGTGTCAACCATAGCTTACTCCAAGAATTCAAAAAATTGATACTACTCTAAAATTTGATGAACAATTTTAGTTTATATCTAAAGTTAGCCAAATATAAGGTGACCGTCAATCCGGATTTCGGTTAATCCAAAACCGTATTCCCCTCGCCGGAAAGGGCCGAATCCAAAGCGTTTTTGAGTTCGCTCTGCGTGAATATGTCCCGCAGTATTATCGCCTCATGGGGGTTGTGCTTGGGGAAGATAGCCAAAAGGGGAATGCTTTTACTGTTCATCTTTCTTAAAAGGGCCTCTCCCTGCGGATGTTCCCGGGTTAAATCCGTTCTAAAGAATTTGATGCCGTATTTTTCTTGAAGCGGGGCGATGTTTTTGTCTGTCAGCACGGTCCGCTCCAGGTATTTGCAATTCGGGCACCATTCCGCCGTGAACTCTACAACAACCGGGCTTTTGCCCAGCCGGGCCAGGAAGTTTTCCTTGTCGAATTCCTTCCAGACCTTTTCTCCACTCGGCCCGGCACCGGCGGCCAGGAAAAACAGGCTGGCAATCACCAGACCGGCTCCGACAAGGGCAGCCAGGCCTTTCCCGGCCCGGCTTACTCCCGGAGCGGAGGCTATTCCCCATATCCAGGCGGCTGCTGCAATGCTTAAAAAGAGTAGAAGCGTGGACAGAATCAGGTCTTCCGGAAGCAGTCCCAGGAGGTAGACAGTGGTTGCCAGGAGAACAAACCCCAGGCCGTTTTCCAGATGCCGGGTCCATTTCCCCGGCCGGGGCATGAACCGGACCAGTCCGGGGAAAATTGACAGGCATAAATAAGGCGAGGCCATCCCTAACCCGATGCTCAAGAGTACCGCGGCTATGGTCACCGGGGGCTGGATCAAAGCCCAGGCTAGAACACCGCCCAGAAAGGGTCCGCTGCAGGGCGTGGCCAGGAGGGTGGCCAGAAAACCGGTAAAAAGGGCCTCCAGAGTGGGGCTTTTGGAACTGCCCGGTGTGGACTTGAAGTCGATCAGTGGAAGATCGTAAACCCCGAACAGACTCAGACTCAGGGCGAAGACAATACTGGAGAGGGCTACAATTGCCCAGGAATTTTGGAATATTTCCCCCCAGGCCATGCCGGTATAAGAAACGATCGCCGCCAGAAGAACAAAGTAAAAGAGCATTCCCAGGGCGAAAAACAGGTTGTGGTGCCTGAATCCCCTTTTTTGTGTTTTCAGGTCCGCGGCTGCGGCCGGGGAGGGCATCATGCCCCGCAGCTTGAGGCTTATAACCGGAAGCACGCAGGGCATGAAATTTA
>JBNJHA010000010.1:0-58364 GCA_051748085.1 Thermodesulfobacteriota bacterium | reverse complement strand
ATTTCCAGTAACGGTACCGATGCCCGGGTTTATTCGTGGGCCGATGATAATAGTGACGGAAATGTGGAGGATACTGAGCTGAATCAATTGGCTGAGTTGGCTGGTTTCGCGACTGTTAATATCGAAGCTATGTCAGCAAGCAATTTCGACATAATGCCCTGATCCGGTTCGGTTACATGCGTCTTTTTATCAGCCGTTTGCGCCGCAACCCCCTTCTCGCCTTTGAGATTCTTACAGGCACGCTTTTTATCACCGTGCTCAATCTGGCGTTTCCGGTGTACGTGATCCTGCTTTTGCGCAAGTATCTGGCCAGCGGATTCCAGGGTACGCTTATAACCCTGACTGTCGGAGTTCTCCTGGCCATCGCGCTTCAGGCGGCGTTTAAATTTTTACGCACAAAAATGGCGTTGGCGCTGAATACGCGGGCCAACGAGGGCTTGGTCAGAGACTATCTGCAAATACTCCTTCAGGCCAGGGCCGGGGCGCTGGAGCAGCTTCCGCCGGAGTTCATTCAGGCTGTTCCGGGAAAATTGCAGAAGGTGCAGAATGCCTATTCCGGACCGACCCTGACCGCATTGCTGGACGCTCCTTTTTCCCTGCTTTATATTCTGGCTGTTTTTCTGCTGAGCCCTCTTCTGGGCGCGATTTCCGTGTTTTTTTTCGTCTTGCTGCTGGCACTGGGCGTTTTCAATATCCATGCATCGCAAAAGGAAATGCAGGAATTGAATGATAAAGTTGCCGTGCACAATCGGGATATCCTGGCCGCAGTCAAGGGCGTGGACACCGCGCGTTTGTTTGGCGGAGAAGAATATTTTGTGCGGAAATGGGACCAGGAACTGCCCACGGTAAGCCATGTGCGGGAAAGAATGGTCGAGAAGCAGGACGTACACCAGAATTTTTCCCAGAGCGGAAATATGCTCATGAGTGTCGGGTTGTATGCCCTGGGCGCGCCATTGGTTATAAACGGCAATCTGACTGTGGCCACCTTGATTGGAGCAAATATCCTGGCCAGCAGGGCATATCAGAATCTGGTCCGGGCGATTCAGAGCGGATATCTTTTGAAAAAATCCGGCCGGGCCTTAAATGATCTGGAAATGTTGCGCAATCTGCCGACCCGATCCAAAGCTGGCACCGCGCTCAGCCGGTTGAAAGGCGCGGTGCGTCTGCGGGAGCTTGGATATGCTTATCCCCGCTCCGGCAGTTCCGTATTTCAGGATGTATATTTCCGCGTTGATCCCGGGCAGATACTGGTCATATCCGGTCCGAACGGAAGCGGAAAGACGACATTAGCCAGGCTTCTGGCCGGTCTTCTCGAGCCGCAGCAGGGCGACATCCTTGTGGACGGAGTCAATCTGAAACAGGTGTCCTTGAAATGGTGGAGAGAGCAGCTGATTTACCTGCCCGAGACTCTTTCCTTTGTTTCCGGTACGTTGCGTCAGAATATAACTTTGCCTCGTCCGGAAATCGAGGACGGCGATTTGAATAAAATTTTGCGTATGACCGGTTTGCGTCCTTTTCTGGACAACATGCCCGCCGGTTTGGAGACCATGACCAGCGCGGAAGGCAGCGAATTTCCACCCGGCATCCGCAAAAGGCTGGCTCTGGCCCGGGCCATGACCACGGGCGGGTGTCTGGCCATTCTGGATGAGCCGGACAGTGGCCTGGATTATTTTGCGCGGAATGATCTTTATGCCCTGCTCAATCATCTGCATGGCAGCGAGCGAACAATAATTGTTTTTTCCAATGATCCGAAGATAATCAAGGCCGCGCATATCCATTACCGTCTGGACGCCAAAAGCCGGAAAAGCGTCTCTGAACCGGGATTTGCCGACAGCGGAGAAGTTTAATATGACTGAAAGGTCTAGTAAATTGATTCCCACTGTTGATCATGTCTTTTTTTTCCTGCTGTCCGTTCTTTGCGTCGTCTTTATTGTCTGGTCCTATTTCGGACGTCTGGATGTGGTCAGTACAGCCGACGGAGAGGTAATTCCCCAGAGCAAGCGGAAAACAATTCAGCATTTGGAAGGGGGCATAATCAGGGATATCGCGGTCCGCGAGGGGCAGCACGTTAAGAAGGGACAGAAGTTGCTTGAACTGCAGGGCGTTCGCAGTAAGTCCGAGCTTAGTGAGGTAAAGGTGCGTATAGCTTCCCTGCAGGTGGACGAAGTAAGGCTGCGGGCGGAATCCGAGGGCGAAGAGACCCTTGTGTTTCCGAAGGGCTTGTCTTCCAGGCATCCAAAGCTGGTTCAGGAGGCCGGTGAATTATGGCGGCAAAGAAAAGAAAGGCTGGAGAGCAGGGAAAATGAATTGAGCCGTTCTGTGGAGCAGACAAACAGACGCATTGAAGAAATAAGGTCCAGACTGCAGAGCAACCGGAAGGAAATGCCCCTTTTGCGGGAACAGGTGGAACTCAGTCAGGAACTCATGCGGGACAATTTAACAACGAAATACAGACATCTGGAGCTGAAACGCAAGCTGCAGAATTTAAACGGACGCATCCAGGAGGATGAAGCGACTTTAAAAAGGGCCTTTGCGGCCAGGAAGGAAGCGTGGGCGAAACTAAAAACTTTCCGGCTTTCCGAGCGGGAAAAGGCATCGAAGGAGTTAAAGGAGACCCGGCAGCAACTGGCGGAATTTTTGCAGAGGATAGAAAAATACGCGGACAATCTGCGGCGGACTGTAATACGCTCGCCGGTAAACGGGATTATACGCAGTCTTAAAGTCAGTACGCGGGGGGCTGTGGTCCAGCCGGGGGAAACTATACTGGATATCGTACCGAGCAATGACCGGCTGATTATTGAGGCCCACCTGCCGATTGGGGATATAGGATACATCCATCCCGGACAACCTGCCAGAATAAAACTGGCCTCGTCCGATTCCCGCAAATTCGGGGATATTGACGGAACCGTACTGAACATCAGTCCGGATACTGTTACCACTGAAAGAGGGCGAACCTATTACCCGGTGCGCGTAGCTGCCGAAAAACCTTATTTTGAGAGCAAGGGTCTTAAGTACAATCTCTATCCGGGGATGATCGTAATGGTTTATGTCCAGACCGGCACCAGGAGCGTGTTGGAATATCTGCTGGATCCTTTTTTGAATACTTTGAGCCTGTCCATGCAGGAAAGATAGTGCGCGTTTTTTTCATCCATCCCAATTTTCCGGCCCAGTTCCGGCATCTGGCCGCGGCCCTGGGGCGGGACGAAAAAAACGAGGTCTTTTTTTTGACCGCGAACCGGCGTCCGGAATGGGAAATTCCCGGCGTGCGCAAGGTTGTTTATCCGAAGGCTGATTTTTCCGGGCTTGGCCGGGAGGAATTCGTCCGCGCCGCGGTCCGGCATGCAGAGATGGTCGCGCGGTCCTTGGCGGAAGTGGGCCGAAAGGCGGGGGCTCCGGATGTGCTTTACGCCCATTCCGGCTGGGGCGCGGGGCTGCTTGTCCGGGACGTGTTTCCGAAGTCTATTTTGTTCGGCTATTTTGAGTGGTATTACGATTCAAATGGCGAGAACGCCCGTTTTGATGGCGAAAAAAAGCCGAACCTCGGGCGCGTGTTTGATTACAGATGCCGAAACATGGTCATTGATCAGGATTTGCTGCATTGCCACGCCGGAATTGTTCCTACCCGGTGGCAGAAGAGCCAGTTTCCGAAGTCGTTTCAGCCCAAGCTGAAGTGTCTGCATGATGGCGTGGATATTTCGTTTTTTTGCCCCGGAGAAGCCCAGAATACTTTTTCGGACGCAATAGGCGAGTCCGAAGAAATTATAACCTATTGCGCCCGCGGTCTGGAACCCGCGCGGGGTTTTCCTCAGTTCATGCGCGCCGCGGCGCTTGTTTTGCGGGATCGCCCGAAAGCGTGCGCGATTGTTGTCGGATCGGACAGGACTCCCTACGGCGAAAAACCCCGGCAGCACCGCAGTTTCCGGGAACAAATGCTTGCGGAGCTGGGCGCGGAGGCGGAGCGCATCCATTTTACAGGCCCTCTGCCCTACGGAAAGTACAGGGACATACTCAGACTTTCGAACGTGCATGTATATCTGACCCGCCCCTTTGTTTTGTCCTGGTCATGCCTTGAGGCAATGTCCTGCGGCTGTCTGGTTGTCGGTTCCAATACCCCGCCGGTGCGTGAAGTCCTGAAGGACGGCGGGAACGGGCTTTTGGCTGAATTCAGTGACCCGGAGGATATTTCCGCGAAAATTAACACCGCCCTGGATTATCCGTCGTTTATGGGTTCCCTGCGTAAAAACGCCCGGCAGACAATACTCGAAAACTATTCCCTTGAAAAATTGTTGCCGGTCCATCTGGAAATGGTTCAAAAAGCGGTTTCCGGAAAAAGCAACGGCCCGTTTGGGTAATATGGTGCAATTGCAACATGCTGAAATTCATAAAATCCGGCATATCCCAGGTACTCCTGGCCGGGGCGGTTTTGACCCTCGCCGTCGCTGCTTTGTATGTAGTCCAGCCGCAAATGCTGCAGTATCTGGATCATCAATCCTATGACATATTGCTCAGATCAACCAGGCGCGATCCCCCGTCCGGTATCCCGGTAATAGTTGATCTGGATGAAAAGAGCATGCGCGAATACGGGCAATGGCCGTGGCCCAGATACCGTGTAGCCTTGCTCCTGGCGCGCATCAAACAGGCGGGCGCTCTTGCCGTGGGTCTGGATATACTGTTTTCCGAACCGGACAGGACTTCACTTGCCCGCATCCAGAAAGAGATGCGCAGAGACCTGCGGGTGGGAGTAAATTTTTCGGGCATTCCCAATGACCTGCTGGATAATGATCAGGTTCTGGCCAATGTCCTGGGGCAGGGGGGATATGTCCTGGGGTATTTTTTTAATTTTGGTGGCGCATCCAAAACACAGAAAAAAATCAGCGTCCCGGAGATCAATCCGGTTGCGATCCGTAAACCCGGAGCACCAAAGCTCAATCAGGTTTTAATCCAGGCTTCCGGCCTTGTTGCTCCTCTGCCGGATTTGACTGCAGAGGCGAAAGCGGCCGGTTTTTTTAATACTGTCGCCGACAGGGACGGTCTGCTCAGAAGAACCCCGCTTCTTATTTCCTGCAACGGCAAGGTTTTTCCCAGTCTGGCCCTGGCCACCTTGCGCGAAGCCCTCGGTAATCCGCAGATCATGGCCAAGATCACTTCCGGTGGTTTGGAGTCGGTCCGCATTGGCCGAAGTGAGATTCCCGTCGACGCGGCCGGGCGGATGCTTATCAAGTTTCCCGGGCCACGGCGGACTTTTGAGTATGTTTCAGCCGCGGATATTCTGAACGGCGACTTGGATCCGGAAATGCTCAAGGAACGCATAGTTTTTCTCGGGACGTCCGCGGCCGGCTTGAAGGATTTGCGATCAACCCCCCTTGATCCGGTTTATCCCGGAGTAGAGGCGCACGCCAGCATTGTGGACAATATTCTGCGCCAGGATTTTATTTCCCGGCCGGATTGGGCTCCCGGTCTGGAATTTTGTCTTATTGTCCTGGTTGGAATCGTCTTTACTCTCATGCTTGCCTGGACAAAGGCCCGCTGGTTTTTGCCGACCGCTTTGTTTGCCGCCTGGGGGATATGGGAAGGTTCATCCTTTTTTTTCAGTTCGGCCCAGATGTTTATTTCACCGGTCTACGCAATGCTTTTGCTTATAATGCAAGTAAGCGGACTTTCCTTGGTCAAGTTTTTCAGTGAAGAGCGGGAAAAGCGTTTTCTGCGTTCCGCTTTTTCCAGATATGTGACTCCCAAGGTCGTGCAGCAGATAGCCGATTCCCCGGAAAAATTGAACCTGGGCGGAGAAGAGCGGGAAGTAAGCATGCTGTTCAGCGATATCCGTGGGTTTACTTCGATTTCGGAACAGCTTGCGGCTTCTCAGGTCAGTGATCTGCTTCGGGATTATTTTTCGCCGATGACCGCGATAATTACCAGTAACCTGGGCACCCTGGATAAATTTATCGGAGATGCAGTAATGGCTTTCTGGAACGCCCCGGTCAGAGTTGAAAAGCATCAGCTCTTGTGCGCGAAAAGCGCGATGAGCATGCTGGAAACATTGGACGGCTTGAACAGGGAGTTCAGCCGGTGTCTTGGGGTGGATCTGAAAATCGGGATTGGTCTGCATTGTGGTGTGGTTCAGGTCGGGAACATGGGGTCCCGGGATTTGTTCGATTACACGGTAATCGGGGATAATGTGAATTTGACCTCCCGGCTTGAAGGTCTGACCAAATATTATCAGATCCCATTGCTGCTCACCTCGGCTATAGCCGAACATTGCCGGGAGGATTTTCATGTTCAGGAGGTGGACCGGGTCCGGGTAAAAGGGCGCAGGGAGCCGGTCGAATTGTATACATTGCATCGGACTGAGGTTTACGAAAAATATCGCTCGGAATTAAACGCCTATTCACAGGCCCTGGACATGTACAGGGGGATGGATTTCAGCGGAGGCAAGGATGCCTTTGCGCGACTGAAGAATGAGTTTGCCGGGCGGCCTCTGTATGTTATGTATTACGAAAGATGCGCCGCCTTGCTTGCTTCTCCGCCACCGGACTCCTGGGACGGAGTGTTTACGCACCAGACAAAATAAGGATCTTCGACGAAGGGCATGGATTCGTTTTATTTTCCTGATCCTTTTGATGCTGTACTTCCGATTTTGTGTTTTCTAAGCCCCGCCAAAGGAGGATGCTTGTCCACTACCAGTACTCAAATTGAATAATCATGAAAATTGACGCGGATAAACTGGAAAGGGGGCATTTCAGAATAAGAAACAAATTAGTTCTTGCGCGACACTGCCGGTTCGTTTTAAATACAAGCAATATGAACGGCAATGACTGTTTTGCTGCAAAAAAGGGGGGCTTGCATGGACAGGGAAAGATTCGGCGGATGGGGTTTGGGCCTTTTGCTTGCTGTCGGGCTGGTTGTTTCAGCGTATGTTCTGGGGCAGGCGCTTCTGGATTTCAAGGCCGCTGAACGGTATGTAACCGTCAAGGGGCTTGCGGTCAGGGAAGTCCCGGCAAATCTGGCCATGTGGCCGGTCTGCTTCAGCGTGACCGGAAATGATCTTGGCCAGGTCCATGATGATTTGGACAAGTCCAGACGCAAGGTATACAAGTTTTTGAACGATATGGGCTTTGAATCGGAGGAAATTACCCGTTCTGCTCCCAAAATAACCGACTATCAGGCCCAGGGGTATGCGCGCCAGAACGCGCCGCTTTACCGCTACAAGGCCCAGGATGTGTTTATGGTTCGTTCCGGGAAAATCGACAAGGTAAAAAAGGCCATGGCCGATTCCGGACAACTGGCGGCCAAAGGCGTGGCAGTGGTTCAGGATTATGAATACAGGCCGAAGTTTGAGTTTACCGAGCTGAACAAGATAAAGCCAAAGATGATTGCCGAGGCTACCAATAACGCGCGGGAAGCGGCCAGGCAATTTGCCCGTGATTCCGGAAGCGGAGTGGGCAATATCAAGTGGGCCAGGCAGGGGCTCTTTACCATCAGGGAACGGGACGCTTATACTCCGGAGATTAAAAAAGTGCGCGTGGTTACAACCGTTGCCTACTATTTAAAGGACTGAAAAGGTGAATGTTTAAATGCAGGGAAACAAATTGAATTTTGAGTTGTCGGAACTTCTCAGCGTTCCGGAAAAAAATTATTGCGGGGAGATCCATGCCGCTCTGGAACTGGCGGAGCTTTTGCAGGAAAGAGGCTTTAAGTTTAAATTAAAGGATATGTGCCCGAAAAATATCGAGCAAAATAAATGGCAGGCCAAATTTGTCTGTCCGGACAAAGTTGTGGTCAGCGAAGAAAATGAGAACGCGGCCAGGGCGGTGTGCCTTTCAGTTTTGAGGGCCTGTCAGATTCAGTAGGCGTTTCCATGTTGTGATTTTATTAGTCCAGTCGGGTATTTAGTAAAAAGCGTGGACTTGTATATGGTCAAAAAAGAATTCAGTACGACAATCAAGGATACCCTTTTTTTGGGGCTTTGGTTGTCTTTGATTCTAGCCGTGTTTATCTACGGCTGGTATTCCATATACAAACGGGCCCTGGACAAGCAGGAAACGCTGTTTCAGGAACAACAGGCACTGGAAGTAAACCTGGTTTCCGATATTTTTGAAGATACGATTGGAACTATTATAGATCATTACTATATGCTCCTTGGCAATAAGATCGAATTGTACGACAACGGCCAAAAGATCCGGGCGGAAATCAATGACGGACATCCCTATGTAATTTGCCGGGGTCTGATCGGAGCGGAAAACAATTTTTTGTTTATTCAGAGCAAGGGAAAAAGCTCCGAATGCAAACATCTGGTTGAAAAATGGATTCCCGAATGCCGAAAAAAGATGCTCTCCAACGATGGAGAGTTTTTTTTATATATTTATTCCGAAAGCGGCAAAAGCCGGATAGGAGTATTTTTTGATCCGGATGACAGTAAAAAGGAGAGAAGGCTGGCCTTTGCCCTTATCGATCTGCAACCGCTAATAAATAAGTATGTTGCATCCAGCAGGGACAAAAGGATCGGAGCCGGATATATATTGGGCGGTTCCGGTCAGGTCGTTTACGATCACGAACATCAGATTATCGGCAGGAATGTTTTTGATCTGCACGCCGAATATCCGCAATTAATCCGTCTTGATAAGCGCATGCTGAATGAAGAACACGGACAAGGAGACTACAGGTTTATTGCCGATCGCAGAACGCACGAAAAAGTGCGTAAACTGGTTTCCTGGGACAGTGTCGATTTGGGAACGGAGAAATTAATAATAGCTGTCTCCGCTCCGGAAAAACATGTCTTTACCGCACTGACGGATATGCGCAGCCGGGGCATATCGCTGTCTATCGGCTTGGCGCTAATGATGGTTTTTGGTCTGTTTATTTTCTTCCTGTATCGACAGCGCATACTGCGTGATCTGTCTCTCAGGCTCGAGGAGCAGGTGCATGAGAAAACAAACAGCCTGCTGCGGACCAAAGAGAATCTGTCCATTACTTTGAACAGTATCGGCGATGGTGTTATCAGCACGGATGCAGAAGGTTTTGTTCGGTTCATGAATCCGGTGGCACAAAATATTTTTGCCATGAACGAAGAAGAGGTCAAAGGACGCAGGGTGGAGGAAATCGGAACGCTTAAAGACCCGGAAAATCCCGATCGAAATGTTCAGCATCCTGTTTATCGTGTACTGCATAGCGGTGAAAGCGTCTCCATTGAGCATCCGATTCAGTTGGTGACTGCAAGGGACGAAAGAAGTCTTTTCATTTCCGACAGTGCCTCCCCTTTAAAGACTGAAGATGGACAGGTTCTGGGGTGTGTTTTTGTCTTCCGGGATGTGACTGAAAAATATGCCCGGGAGGAAGAGTTGCGGCAAAGTGAGGCCATGTTCAGGACCTTCACCGAGTCCGTGGATATAGCCATACTGATTTACCGCGATCAAAAATGGATATATGCCAATCCGGCGGCCGAGGAGGTTACCGGATATTCCCAGGAAGAACTGCAACAGATGAAGTGCTGGGATAGCGTGCATCCGGACTACCGGGAAATGGTGCGAGAAAAAGCCATGGCCAGGGAAGAGGGTCAGGATGTCCGGGATCGCTACCATATTAAGATTTTGACCAAACAGGGACAGGAAAAGATAATAGATTTCCGGGCCAAGCGTATTTTTTTTCACGGTCAGGAAGCCGTCATGATTTCCGTTCGGGATGTTACCGAACAACTGGAAAAAGAAAAACAGCGGGACCGATTGGAACGGCAGCTTAGGCAGGCACAGAGGCTGGAAGCCGTTGGAACCCTTGCCGGAGGTATAGCTCACGATTTCAATAACCTGCTTCAGGGGTTGTCCGCGCATCTTGAATATCTGCTTAAGCATTGCGGAAATACAGCTTTAAGCGGGCACTTGGGGGATATGCAAGGACTTGTAAAGAGGGCTTCTGATCTTGTTCGAAGACTGCTTACATTCAGTCGTAGAACTGAAGTGGATAAGCAGGAATTATCCATGCGCGTGGTTATTGACAACGCTCTGCATATCCTGAAACGGACAATACCCAAAATGATCCGTCTCAATGTAGATGTGGATGACGAAAGCGAAATTTTCGTATACGCCGACAGCGGACAGCTCGAACAGGTGCTTATAAACCTTATAAAAAACGCGGTCGATGCTATTGATCAGGACAAAGGCGGAGAAATTACCGTTGCATGCGAAAAGAATGTTTTCTCGCCGAAGGAGATCTTATCCAAAAATCTGCCCGGAGGAGAATACGTTCTTTTGAGCGTGAGTGATACCGGGATAGGCATGGATAAATGCGTGACCGAACAGATTTTCGATCCGTTTTTCACTACCAAGGAAATCGGCAAGGGGACCGGACTGGGATTGGCCACGGTTTACGGCATAGTAAACGAACATGGCGGGGGTATTTCCTGCTACAGCGAACCGGGAAAGGGTACTACCTTCCGGGTTTATTTGCCCGCCATACATAGAACGCGGAAATCGGACGGCAAGACCGTGAAAACGGGACCTCGGCAGCTTGCCGGAAATGAAGGTGTCCTGCTGGTTGACGATGAAGATCTTATTCTGGATGTGACCTCCGAGATGTTAAAGGACGTCGGGTACCAGGTCTTTACTGCCCGAAATGGTGAGGAGGCACTGGAGGTGTACAAGAACAATCATGACCACGTGGATGTCGTGGTTGTGGATCTGGGGATGCCGGGTATGGGCGGAGAACAATGCCTGAAAAAATTGTTGGAGCTGGATGCTCAAGTAAAGGTCGTTGTGGCCAGCGGTTATCTGGAACATAAGATAAAGAAAGCCCCGCAAGATTTCGGGGCGCAAGACTTTATCGGCAAACCGTACCAACTGGAAAAACTTCTAAGTGTTTTGCGAAGGGTTTTGGACAAATAACAGCCGTTTTTGTTCAATATTTTACGATCCTGCCCCGGGCATCATACAAAGTCAGAGGATGATTTTCCGGTTCGGGCAAAACAACGCTCTGTTTTTTCTTTTTCCTTTTTCGGGGTTCCGCGTGCTGCGGTTTTTTTTGCCGTCTGGAGTCCGGATTGGTATTGACCGGTACGATTTTGTTCAAGGGAGTTTCCATGATTCCCTCCATGCAAAAGGACTTGCCGTTTTTCTCTTTTATCAATTAATCGGTTGTGAATATATTTTCTTTAATTCAAGGCGGCCGGCAGCAGATGCATGCAAAAGGATCACTCGAATAAAATCCACACCCAACGTCGAGGAGCCCCGAAAACATGCGATGTTGTCCGCGGCGCCGACAAGAACGGGGTGAATAAAAATCCATAGGCAACCTTGAGGAGCCAATCATGCCGGAAAAAGATAAATTGGAATTTCCCCGAGTCTGGGAGTATAAAGTTATAGCCGTGGCAAAATCGGGTGTGCGCGGTGAGATTGTTTCCATTCTGAAAAATCGTGGCATTTCGGCCGAAATAGTTGAGGGCCGCAAATCGCGTCAGGGCGCTTACCGGACTTTCAGTTTTCAGGTCTATGTCCAGAGTAAAAAGCAAATGCGCGATCTGGGAAACGATATTGCCTGTTGCAACCGGGTGAAGATGGTTTTGTAAGCAGAATATCCGCTTTTTAAATTACAAAAGTTTTTTGTACCAGACATTCATGCTTTCCATGTTCCCGGAAATATTGGTGTTGTTTATTAAAGTGCCTCCGAATGAAAATCCGGAACGGGCAAAGGTAATGTTCATCCCGTAGGAAACAGCTCTGGCTATTGTGTAGCCGGTCTGAATATTCAGACCGGGATGCTCTTGCAGATGTCCAAGCAGAAATTCAAGCAAATGCCCGGAGAGTCGGCTGCCCTGATGATCGGAAAGGGTCGCAAAATCGGTCAGTTCGGCATGACCTTCGGCGGTGTCGATTTCAGCCGAGGCCAGAGCGATCAGTTTTTCTTCTCTGAAAACCCCGGCATAAACAACATGCGAGCGCATGGTCTCCAAAAGATATTCAGGATCGGTTATCGGAAATGGATAGGATTTAAAGACCCGTCTGTAAATTTCGGCCATTTCTCTGCAGTTTGATTCCCGCAGGATACGAAGACTAAACTTCGAAGAACTCTTTCCGTGCCCCAGGTCTTTTTTGGTTTCGCAGACATGAAGGACATGGTTTATTTTTTCCCGGTCAGCGATTCGGCCGCGATCCGGATGCAGAAATTTGCCCATGAAAAGGACGTCCTGGCTGTTGTTATACATCCCGGGTACCCGGGCTTCTTCCATAAATCCCGAGTCAAGAAAATGGGTTGATATATCCGCAGGAACCTTCGCGAACAATTTACTGTAGTTATTTTGTTCGGCCAGTGAGTGCAATCCGCTTATCACCGTCAGAGGATCAGCCGCTCCCAGGGACATCAGATAAATGCGGTCGGAAAGCGGGCCGTGCTGGATGACGGCCCCGCACAAGTCGGTGATCTTATCCCTGTTCATCGTCTCTTCTTTCCATACGTTCGGTTTCCGCCGGAGTCAGGCTTTCGGTATCGTCCCAGTCGGAAAGCAGTTTTTCTATCCCGACGGCCTTGTATTCCTCGGCATCTTCTTCTTTTAAGGTCAAATTGCACTGGCTGCATTTGCGGTCGCAATATGTGGCCTTGTAGCAGTCCGGTTCATGGTAAGTGGTGATCACGCCTTCGTAATTGCGCAGGATGACCTTGTTCGTTCCCCAGGAAATTATGTAATTGGGCATGACCGGGATTTTCCCGCCACCGCCGGGAGCATCAATTACATAGGTGGGCACTGCGAACCCGCTGGTGTGTCCGATCAATGATTCAACTATCTCTATTCCTTTACCTACCGGAGTCCGAAAGTGAGTCAGTCCTTCGGACAGATCGCATTGATACATGTAGTAAGGCCTGACCCGGCTGGCTACCAATTTGTGTACCAGTTTACGCATAAGCCGCGGACAGTCGTTGACTCCGGCCAGAAGGACGGTCTGGTTCCCGAGTGGAATGCCGCCGTCCGACAGTCTGGAAAGTGCCCGGCGCGATGACTGGGTGATTTCCCGGGGATGGTTGAAATGCGTGTTCAGCCATACCGGATGGTGTTTTTTTATTATTTGCACCAGTTCCGGAGTTATCCGATACGGGAGTACAACCGGCATTCTGCTGCCGATACGGATTATTTCCACATGATCGATAGAACGCAATTCACCCAGAAGCCAGTCTATCTTTTCATCCGAAAACATGAGCGGATCTCCTCCGGAAAGAAGTACGTCCCTAACCTGAGGCGTCTCACGGATGTAATCAATTCCCTTCATAAGCTGTTTTTTGTCCGGGATGAAATCCCGGTCGCCCACTTTTCTTTTGCGGGTGCAGTGACGGCAGTACATTGAACAAGTGTTGCTGACATGAAAGAGTACCCGGTCCGGATAGCGATGGGTAATACCTTCCACCGGACTGTCTTCGTCCTCGTGCAGAGGGTCGCTCATATCAAACTGGTTTATATCCGTTTCCTGGACGGACGGGAATGACTGTCTGAAAATCGGATCATTCTCGTAGTCTTCGGAATCAATAAGCGATAAGTAATAAGGAGTTATTGAAATCGGAAACCGGGCGACCACTTCAGCGTATTTGAGCTTTTCCTCCGGGCTGAATTTAATGCCGCTCAATTTTTCAAATGTTTCAATGTCCCGAACAGAATGTTTTATATGCCATTTCCAGTCTGTCCAATTTGATCTGTCGCTTTCCTTGTTGATTTTTTTGGCGACTTCTCTTTGTTCCTTGCTGTAGATTTTCATATTTCGTTTCTCCCGTATTTGAAGGATGTTTTTCTATGTAAGCAGCACGGAGTGCGTTAAATCGCTTACCTTTGTGATAGGGAAACCGGCGTGCCGAATAGCTTCCGGTCTTTATGAGAGACCTTATTTAATGGATTTGCCTTATTCTCATAATCCTTTTGCTGCCGAACTTTCGTTTCGGTATTTTTTAAGCCCCGCCAAAGGGGGATGCTTGCCCCTTCCGGACTCGCTGGTACCGAAGGAAGACAGTTTTTGTTAGCGGCAATGCACATTGGTTTGAAAACTTGCTTTTGTGTTCCGTACCGTGGGCCGGATCCCCCCCCCTTTGGCGAGGGTAAGAAAATATGCGACCCTTTTTTCAGGAGCATCAGAAAGTATCTCTCGAATAAAATCCCCTCGCAACGACGAGGAGTTGAGTTTTCTCACCCATTGTGTTCGTTCAGAATAACATTGGAGGGAATAAACGGCTATTGTACGAGTGTTTCGCCGAAATTATCCGGACGAAGGCTTAAAGTATCTGGCTCAGAAATGCCTTGGTTCGTTCTTCTCTGGGGTTTTCAAATAGTTGTGCGGGCGAACCCTGTTCAACGATCAGGCCTTCGTCCATAAAGTAGACTTTGTCCGCAACTTCCCGGGCAAAGCCCATTTCATGGGTGACAATCATAAGGGTCATGCCTTCCTCGGCCAATTTTTTGATAACCCGCAGAACTTCCCCAACCAATTCCGGGTCCAGGGCCGATGTAGGTTCGTCAAAGAGCATTACTTCCGGCTCCATAGCCAGGGAACGGGCAATGGCCACTCTCTGTTTCTGTCCGCCGGAGAGCATGTTCGGATAAGTATCCTGTTTCTCCAGCATGCCGACCTTTTCCAGAAAATAACGTCCCGTGGCCTTGGCCTCCTTTTTTCTTTTCTTAAGCACCTGGGTTGGCCCTTCGATTACATTGCCCAGCACGGTCATATGCGGAAAAAGATTGAAATGCTGAAAAACCATACCCAGTTTGGAGCGCATGGCATTGATTTCTTTTTCATTGTCCCTGACTTTTTGTCCCTGGACCGAGATTGTTCCTTTCTGAAATTTTTCCAGAAAGTTTACACACCTGAGCAACGTGCTTTTTCCGGACCCGCTGGCCCCGATAATGCCCACCACTTCCGAATGTTTTACTTCAAGGTCAATGCCCCGGAGTACGTGCAGCTCCCCGAACCATTTATGCAGATTGCGTATTTCAATTAAATTTTCACTCATGAGTACCCTCAACTCTTAGTTGGTTTCCAGACGTGATTCGATGGCGTTAAACAGCCAGGTAAAAAGTCCCGTGTAGATCAGGTAGAAAAATGCGGCAATGGTCAGCATTTCCATCATCATGAAGTTGGATGAAGCCAGTTGCTGGGATTTGAGCAGCAGTTCGTTAATAGTGATTGTACTGGCCAGGGAAGAATCCTTGAGCGCGATGATGAATTGGTTGCCAAGCGGGGGAACTGATCTTTTAAAAGCCTGGGGAAGTATAATGCGCAACATGGCCCGGGGATAGGTCATTCCAAGGGATCTTGCCGCCTCCATTTGTCCCGAGGAAATGGAAATAATCGCCCCTCGAAATATCTCGGCTACATACGCTCCGTTATGAATGCCCAAGGCCAGAACTGCAGAGGGAAGGGCCGCCAGGCCAAGAATTCCGCGCATTCCGTAGTATATAAAAAGGAGTTGCAGTAAAAGCGGAGTGCCCCGGATTAAATAAATGTATGCGAGCGCCGGGAGATTAAATATTTTTTTATTGGAAATTTTGGCAAAAGCGGTAATCAGTCCGAGCAAGAGACCTAAAAGTATTCCCAAAGCGGTGATTTCAAAAGTCATCCAGGCCGCGGGCAGGAAATAGGGGAAATATTGAAATATGGCGGTAAAGTCGTAACCCATTTTTGTTTCCTTTTTTTACTGCAGCGCAAATATTGATTGTAAACGTAATCATGTTCCGGGTGCAATGAAAACGGTATTTGCCGGAAAGAATTTTTTTTGCCGGGGCCGGATAATAAGCCGAACCCCGGCTCGGGTGGCTGCTATTTTTGAGTGACGTCTACGTTAAGCCATTTTTTACTGATTTGGCTGAGAGTTCCGTCGGAGTGCATTTCGTTTAGAATGCCGTTAACCTCTTCAAGCAGGGTGTCATCGCCCTGACGAAAAGCAACAGCTATATCCTCGCTGCGCAGCGGAGATCCGAGAAATTTAATCCGGAATTTGTCGCTGTTTATCGCATTGGCTCCAACCACGCGATCAGTGATTACTGCGTCCACGACACCGTTGTTCAGCTCGGTCAGGGTCTGGGTGTCGTCCTTGTATAGATTTACTTTGCCCGCCCCAAGTTTTTCGGCATCTTTTTCAAAGGTTGTCCCGGTGACAACGCCGATGATTTTGCCTTTCAAGTCCTCAGGGGAAGTGAAATTGGAGTCCTTTTGGACGACTAATTGGGCGCCGGAATAATAATACGGGACGGAAAAATCTACGACTTTTTCCCGGTCGGGAGTAACAGCCATGCTGCCCAGGATGCCGTCATAGGCGCCGGAACGCAGCCCTTCAATGATTCCGCTCCATTCCGTGGTAACGGGCTTAAAGTCAACCCCCAGGCGTCCGGCCACGGTTTTGCCGACATCAATATCAAAACCAACCAATTCGTTTTCTTCATTGAAAAAATTAAAAGGCGGATATCCTCCGCTCATGGCGAAACTTATCTCACCCTTGTCCTTGACCCGGGACAGAGAATCCTGTTCCTTTTCACCACAGCCGACGGCAAAGGCCAGACTGGCTGTTATAACCAGCGCAGCCAAAAGAGTTACTAGTCTTTTCATTTTTCCTCCTTGTGTTGGATTTTAATTATAAAAAATAAATTTCATGGCACATCCATAAAATATTTTCAGCTTCGGGTCTTTCATGGAATCAAAATGGCGGGACCTTGCTTTAATAGGGAAGACAATAAGGGTATCGTTACAATTTGACGATATCATGCTTGGGAACAATAAATGGATCCACATCATTTGTGCAATAAATATTTTCGTGTACGGTTTGGATATTTATTTTGTCCAATAATTTTTAGTAGATAAGGTGTAAATTGTCTGTTTACTTTCAGCGTTGTGCGACTTCGCCTTTCAAAGTATAGCAAATTTTATTTCACAGGTGACAAGAAATGTCAAGTCTGCATTTTACTGCATTTTTTACTGCATTGAGCGGCTAATTATATTTTTTGTTTACCAGTTGCTTTAAAATTTGCGTAGTTACATCTAAAAAGACAATAAATTTTTTGTATTTTAGATACAATTTGGTTATAGTCAGGATTAAAGAAAGCTGTTGAATGTACAAGAACATTCAATTTGTTTAAACTTCAGGTGTTGCTTTTGTGTCTATTGGCAACAAGTTTAAAGGAGGTCGGATTATGGCTGAAATCAGAATGACTGTTGAAGCGCGGACCGATTATGACGCGGAAGCAATGGGGCTTCCGGCCGAAAGATGGGCCGAGGCTGTTTTTAACGTTAACGGCCAGGAGATTGTTTTTGAAGTCAGTGTGGAGGACGATATTATTGTTTCTGTTATTCCCGGAGACGAAAAGTCGGGATGGAAAGGCACGCTTGCCGGCCTTAAGCAGGCTTTAAAAAAGTAGCATTGTTTAAGGATGGCATACTGAAAAAAGCAGCCTGAATCCGGAATTCGTCAACCGTTTCGGTTCAGGCTGCTTCTTGATTTTCCGGCCGGATTACAGCAATGGCAGGTATTTCTTGATTTCGTATTCGGTGATCTGCGTGCGGTAATTGTCCCACTCTATTTTTTTGTTGGATATAAACTGTTCGAAAATATGATCGCCCAGGGCTTCGCGGACCACTTCGCTTTCGGACAGCTCTTCGGTGGCTTCCACCAGGCTGCCTGGAAGGTTTTCTATGCCCAGGGAATGCCTTTCTTCTTCATTCATTTCAAAGATATCCTCTTCGACCGGATCAGGCAATTTATAGCCTTCCTCCATTCCTTTCATCCCGGCGGCGAGCATGACCGCGAAGGCCAGATACATGTTGCAGGCCGGGTCGGGAGAACGAAGTTCGACGCGGGTGGCTTCTTCCTTGCCCGGCTTGTACATGGGAACGCGAACCAGGGAAGATCTGTTCCGGCGGGCCCAGGCGACATAGACTGGGGCTTCGTAACCGGGTACCAGACGTTTATATGAGTTGACCCACTGATTGCATACCGCGGTAATTTCCTTGGCGTGTTTCAGAAGTCCGGCAATATAGCTTTTTCCTTCCTTGCTCAGGTTGAATTCGTCCTTGCCGTCGTAGAAGACATTTTTTCCGTTTTTGAAAAGCGACTGATGCACGTGCATGCCGCTGCCGTTTTCTCCGGCCAGGGGTTTGGGCATGAATGTGGCGTAACAACCGTGCTTGCGGGCCGTTTCCTTGACAATAACCCGGTAAGTGATGGCGGTGTCGGCCATTTTCAGGGCCTCTTGATATCTCAAGTCAATTTCGTGCTGGCTGGGAGCGACTTCGTGATGACTGTACTCAACCTGAATGCCCATGCTGTTCAGAGAAAATATGATATCCCGTCGGATGTCATTGGCCAGATCCAGGGGCGGAGCGTCAAAGTATCCGCCGTAATCCAGGATTTTCGGTTCCTTGCTGCTTTCAAAGAGAAAAAATTCAAGTTCCGGGCCGGTATAAAAGGAATAGCCCTTGTCTGCGGCCTTTGCGAGCATCTTTTTCAGTGCCTGACGAGTATCGCCCTCATAGGGAGTCCCGTCCGGCTTTTTAATATCGCAAAACATTCTGGCTACCGGCTTTTCCGTCGGACGCCAGGAAACGAGCTGAAAAGATTCCGGATCCGGATAAGCTACCATGTCACTTTCGTGTATGCGGGCAAAGCCTTCGATTGACGAACCATCAAAGCCCATGCCTTCTTCAAAGGCGGCTTCGAGTTCGTTCGGAGTGACCTGAAAACTCTTGAGCGTGCCCAGGACATCAACGAACCAGAATTGCACGAAACTGATTTTGTGTTCCCGGACCGCCTTGATAACGTCATCGGCGTTTTTGCAATTGAATGCCATGTCTAAACTCATGTGTTCCTCCTGGTTTTTGTTATTTGCATGTTCTACATCAAATTGCGTGCCGCAGGAAGGTTGTTGTTTTATTACAGTCGCTTATCTCTTTTTGTTTTTCAATTTTGGTTGTGTTTTTAAAATTTTATACATTTATGTATCTTTTTTTGATAGAGATGATTGTTTTATTATACAAAATTGAATAATGAGTCTTTGGCGGCAGCTGTTATAGTTGCTTCATGTTTGTTCATCTTGTTGTCTATGCCGATTATTCTTTTATTGTCCACGGGTGCATGAATTCAGAGGGAAGTCTTCCGGAATGAATATGGCGGATGAGTGCGCTTCCGAAGACCACGGCTTGAATATCCGCGTTCAGCGCGGCAATCTGGCTTTTATTCTCAATGCCGAATCCAAGGGCCAGAGGGCAGTCAAAAATCTTTCCGGCCAGATCGAGTTGCTCACTTAAGCGCTTTCCACCACCGGCTTTTGAACCTGTAGTGCCCATGACCGCGACAGTGTACACAAAGGCCGGTTTTTTTCCGGCATACGCTTCCATTCTTTTGGCGGAGGTATTCAAGCCGATGAGCGGGATCAGTGTTGTGCCCGCTTCTGTGTCCAGTTCCCGGAAAGTTGGAAATTCCTCCAGAGGCAAATCGGGAATTATGAAGCCGGATACACCGTTGTCGGTCGCGTCCGAGCCCAATTTCTGCAGTCCGTATTGATAGAAGGGGTTTGTATAGCCCATGAGCACAAGCGGGGCGGAAATAGACCGGGAATGGATTGCCAGTCCTTCCATTATCCAGTTCAAATCAACGCCTTGATTCAGGCATACAAGGGAGGCCTCTTCCACGACAGGCCCATCAGCTACCGGATCGGAAAAAGGAACTCCGATTTCGATTATATCCGCGCCGGAATCGTCCAGTTCATGGATCATGTCCCAAAAGGTTTCTTTTTGCGGATACCCGGCCGGCAGAAACGGGATCAATGCAGGACGTTCCTGGGCGTTGGCCGTTTTTATGGCCCGGCGCAGTTCTTCGTGTCCATTCATATCGTAGTTACTCCTTTTTTATTGATTCTCAGTTGTTTTCATCGAAGACAATTCCCAGGTCCTTGTCGCCGCGTCCGGAAAGGTTGACCACCACATGTTCTTTTTCTCCCATACTTCCCTTTAAACTTAGGGCGTAAGCCACGGCATGTGAACTTTCCAAAGCAGGGATGATCCCTTCCATTCGGGTCAGCCGGTAAAATGCATCCATAGCCGCCTGATCGGTCACGCTGGTATATTCTGCCCGTTTACATGCCCGGAAGAAGGCGTGTTCCGGACCGACTCCCGGATAGTCCAACCCTGGAGCGACCGAGTGTGAGGGCAGAATCTGCCCTTTATCTGTCTGAAGAAGAAAAGAGTATGTGCCGTGCAGTATGCCTGGTGTGCCCTTGTTCAGAGTTGCGGAATGATAATCGTTTTTTCCTCCCCTGCCGGCGGCTTCAACTCCGATGAGTCGGACTTCGGTGTCCTGTTCGTAAGGTGAAAACATGCCGGCCGCGTTTGAGCCGCCGCCGACACAGGCTATCAGCGTGTGCGGATTCGCGCCCGCCTGAGAATATATCTGTTCTTTTATTTCCCGGCCGATCACGCTCTGCAGTTTGCGCACAAGTAACGGAAAAGGATGCGGTCCGACCACCGAACCCATGCAATAATGACATTCTTCCTGGTGGGCGATCCAGTCCCGAAGCGCGCCGTTTATGGCGTCCTTGAGGGTTTGCGTGCCCGTCTTCACCGGCTCGACCCGGGCCCCCAACAGTTCCATGCGCCGGACATTGTGCGCTTGGCGGACGATATCCTTGGCCCCCATGTATACCAGGCATTTCATCCCCAGCATGGCCGCGGCTGTTGCGGTTGCGACTCCGTGCTGGCCCGCACCGGTCTCGGCCAGGAGAGTTTTCTTGCCCATATATTGGGCCAAAAGAGCCTGCCCGACAGTGTTGTTGATTTTATGCGCCCCGGTGTGAGCCAGATCCTCACGCTTGAGCCAGAGCGGAAAACCGAGATTTTCCGATAGACGAGCGCAGTAGCGCAGGGGGGTGGGACGGCCGACAAAATCCTGTTGCAGAATTTTTAAATCCTTTTTGAAGGACGGGTTTTCCAGATAGCTGTCCATGGCCTCTTCCAGTTCGATAAGCGGCGGCATTAGCAACTCCGGAACGAATTGTCCGCCGTATTCTCCGAAGTATCCCTTGTTCATCATTGTATCTCCTTGGTTTGCGTGTTGGCGAGTATTTTGTTTAATTTTTGCTGCTTTGTGTCTTGTACCATTCTTACCACTTCCCGGATCAGGTCATGATCCTTGATTCCCGGAGAGATTTCCACGCCGGAGTTGACGTCCAGGGCATAAGGCTTTTTCTGCAAAGCGGTTCGGATGTTTTCCGGACTCAATCCGCCGGCCAGGAAAGTTTCTTTCTGCTTGATGCATTCGGAGAACAATGGACTTTGAATAGTTCTGCCGTGGCCACCTCCGCCGGAACCGGCATCCAGAAGGAAATAACGGCTGACCGGAAGGAAACCGTTAATGGCCGCCAGCATATCCTGCATTGCAGCATACTTTTCCGGCCAGAATACCTTTATCAGTTTTTTTTGCGGAAGACAGGCGCAGAAATCAGGACTTTGTCCGCCATGCAATTGTATGAAGTCCAAACGGGCGGTTCGGGTCATATTTAATATCTGTTCCGGTGTCTGCCGGACAAACACTCCCACGCGCCTGCCTTCCATGCCTTTTATTTTTGCGGCCTTTTCCGGAGATATGTATCTCGGGCTTTGCGGATGAAATATAAAACCGGCAAAATCAATTCTGTTTTTTTCACAAAATTGTAAATCGTTCTCTCGGGTTAGTCCGCAAATTTTGATTTTTATATTCATTTTGCAGTACCTGTCAGTTCAGCCAATTTTTGTCCGGGATTATCCGCGAGCATTATACAGGTGCCAAGAAGGCAGGCATCGAAACCGAGTGCGCGCATTTCCAGACATTGCTCCCTGGTTGAGAGTCCGCTGGCGCATATCCATGTTTCCCCGTCCGTTTTTTCTGAAATCAAGCTGTGGGAATTGTTTAGATCCATGTTCAAGGTGTTCAGGTCTCTGTTGTTGACCTGGATAATGTCTGCTCCCGCCCGTCGGGCCGCGTGCAATTCATCCTTGCTGAATATTTCAACCACTGGTTCCAGCCCGAAAAGCCTGCTTTGGAGGACAAGCTCCTTTAACTTTTGATCATTGTTTAAGAAACAGACTATCAGCAGAACGGCTGAGGCCGGATAGGCGGCCGTGTGTTCCAACTGAATGCGGTCCAGGATGAAATCCTTGCGGAGCAAAGGCCGATTGGCCTGGCAGGCCGCATTTAGATCTTTCAGGTTTCCTTTAAAAAAATATTCTTCAGTCAGGACCGATATCGCCGCCGCCCCGTTTCGGGCATAAGCAGCGGCCAGTTCCGCGACTTCTGTATCCGGACGGATAGTGCCCCGCGAAGGCGAGGCCTTTTTGATTTCCGCGATTATGGCCGGGCCGTTTGATTTGAGGTTTGCACTGAATGCCGGACGTTGCCCGTTGAAAGGGGCCGGAAAGGATCCGTTTTTTTTCATCGCGGTCAGTTTTTCAACTTCCGCATGTTTGATGTGCTTGAATTTTTCAAGCATCTGCATTTAACTCCTTGAGTTACAAATTTCCGAGAGATAAACAGTTAGGCCGCTGTGGGCAAGGGATTGTTCAGTCCATTGCTTACATTTTTGCGGGCGACCTGCATGCAATTTTCAAGTCTGGGATCGAAATCCAGCAGGTGCAGGGCCAGTCCAAGGTTCAAAGCGACCATGTCTTGAATGCATTCCGGTCCTTTTCCGAGAAGGATTTCTTTTTGCATGGCTACCGCCGCCGCCTTGTCCGGGCAGGCGAGATCTCCGGGCCGGCAAACTTTTATTCCGAACGCAGCAGGATCCAGTTCTTTTTTTTCAGCTTGTCCCTTGCACACCAAATGCACTTCACAAATCCCGCAGGGGGTAAGCTCGTCAAATCCACCGGCCCCATGGACCACGGCCGCCTTGAGTTTGTTTTTACGTAAGACTTCGGCCATCAGCGGGGCCATTTTTGCTTTAGGAACTCCCAGTATTTGATGCGTCGGCCGGGCCGGATTAAGGAGCGGGCCCATCAGATTGAAAATGGTCCTGATTCCAAGCTCCTGACGAATAGGGGCGACATGAGCGAAAGATGGATGAAAGTTCGGCGCGAAGATAAAGGCGAAATTGCGCGTGGCCAGAGTCTTTCTTACGTCTGCCGGATCTTTGAGAATAGGCAGGTCCAAAGCCTGGACTATATCAGCGCTTCCGCAGGAACTGGATACGGCCCGATTGCCGTGCTTGACCACCTTGAAGCCCATGTCGGCCAGAAAAAAAGCGACCGCCGTGGAACAATTAAAACTGTTCTGGCAATCTCCACCAGTTCCACAGGTGTCAATACGTACATCGTGCAGATCGTCGACCAAAAGCGCGTTTTCCAGTGCGGAATCAACAGCCGCCCTGAGCTCTTCCGCGGTCTCTCCTTTGCCGACAAGGCCCATAAGAAGGGCCCCGCATTGTGAAGGAGTCAGTTCGCCGGCAAACAGGCGCTTAAAGGCGCTTTTACTTTCCGCGTACTGCATGTCCATTCCGGATCCAATTTTTTGCAATACTTCATTTATGTGCATGATTCCTCCTTTTGTTTTTCGATATGGTGCATGTTAAAAAAATTTTGCATGAGTTTTGGACCGTCTGGGGTCAGGATTGATTCCGGATGGAATTGCACTCCGTACCAGGGCCGCTCTGGAATCTTTATGCCCATGACTTCGTTTTTTCGGGTCCTGGCAATGACTTGCAGTCCGGGCATGTCCTCGGCCAGCAACGAATGATAGCGGCAGGCGGAGAAGGGGCTGTCTATTCCCGCAAATAAAGGATTGCCGTCATGTTCAACCAGAGAAGTCTTGCCGTGCATGATTCTTTGTCCGGGGTTTACCGGACTTCCGGCAAAATGGGCCAGGGCCTGATGTCCGAGACATACTCCGAGTACCGGGATTTCGGGATTTAGATCAGCGAGTATTTCCAGACATAAACCGGCATGTTCCGGTCTTCCCGGACCGGGAGAAAGGATGAGTGCCCTTAAATCCGGATTCTTGACCTTTTGAGACAGGTCCGGCTGATCGTTACGAATTACAAGTGGATGATAACCTTGAACCTGCAGAACCTGCACCAGGTTGAAGGTGAACGAGTCATAATTGTCTATGAGCAAAATCATCTGTTCCTCCATTATCGATTAAGGCCGCCTTTATGACCGCCGCTTTGTTCTGGCATTCCTGGAACTCGGCTTCCGGGTCGGAATCAAAAACGATTCCGGCCCCGGCCTGCCAGTGCAGATGGTTCCCGTCCACCCACAAACTGCGGATGGTAATGCCGGTATCCATCTGCACCTTATCCTTGTCCAGGCCGAACCAGCCTATGCATCCGGCATAGGGACCGCGAGACAATGTTTCTTTTTCGGCTATGAGCTGCATGGCCCGAATTTTCGGAGCTCCGGAAACTGTTCCGGCCGGAAAAGAGGCGGCCAGAAGATCCATGCAGTCCACATCCTTTTTCAAGTCGGCCTTCAGGTAGGAAGTCATGTGCATGACATGCGAAAAGCGTTCGATCTGCATGAATTTGTCCACCCGGACCGATCCGGGCGCGGCAATGCGCCCCAAATCGTTCCGGCCCAGATCTACGAGCATGACGTGCTCCGCCTTTTCTTTTTCATCCCGCGACAGTTCCTCGGCCAGGGCTTCGTCTTTTTCCGGGTCCTCTGAGCGGGGCCGGGTTCCGGCTATGGGACGGAGCATGGCCTGGCCGTCCTCCGCCTTGACCAGAAGCTCAGGCGAGGAGCCGAACAGGCAGCGTCCGGGGAGATCCATGAAAAAGGTGTACGGAGAAGGATTGATCTGCCGCAGGCGGCGATAGACCTGGAAAGGACTGCCGCTGAACCGGGCGCTGAACCGGGTGGAAATGACCACTTGGATGGCTTCTCCTGCGCCTATCTGTTCCTTGATTTCCAATACCTTGCGCTTGAAATCCTCTTTTTCCGGTGAGCTGGATATGGATTCCACCCGCGCATTGCGTCCTTCGGCGGCACATCCTCCTCGAGGCAGGAAGCCGTCCTCGTCCAAAGTGAGATAGATACAGGATTTGTGCAGGTGATCGTGCAAAAGAATGCGCCCGGGCAAAACCAGCTGGGCCTCGGCATCCTCCGGCGGAAGCACGTCACACAGGGCCGGTTCGAATAGGCCGGCGGCCGTATATCCGAAATAACCGCAAAGCGAACGGGTTATCGGTGGCGGAGTATGCCCGTTGTCCGGGGGATGAATGCTGATGGCGTCCATTGCCGCGCGCACTCCTTTGATAAAGGGCAATCCGTCCAGATCGGCGATAGCGGCCAGTCGGTCGTCCCTGCATTTGACTCGCATGAGGCCTTCCTCACAGGTGAGAATAATCCGGAAATCCCAGGCGAGCATACTGAATCTTCCCAGTCTGCCGTCAACTTCCGAACTTTCCAGGAGTATTCCTTTCTTGTTGCCGATAAAGCTCAGGTACAGGGAAACCGGTGTCTGGGTGTCCGCGGGAATGTTGCGGACAAAGTGTTTCAGTTCGATCATTTTCCCTCCGTTTTATTGGTTTTTTTTAATGCAAAAATAAAAAAGGCCGCATTCGGGAGAACGCGGCCTTTTTGCAGATTGTGAATAAATTTTATGCACTCAAGGTTTTTCTCCCGACAGTATATGCTTGCTCCACCACCACCAGGCGGCCTTGTCCGAAAGGAGATTCAGTTCTCCGGCTGCTGCCAGGTTCATGAAGGACTTGAAACGGCGTACGCTTTCAGCACTGTAGGGATTGGCCTCAAAAAGAGCGGAAAAAAGTTCGCTGTCTTCGGTCAACATCTTGTGTGCCGAGTCCATTCTGCGTTTAAAAGAAGGGGTGGCGAATTTGTCCAGATCCAGGTCGCCCGGCAATGATGCAAAATAGCAGAGAGAAGTGACAAAATTGAGTCCCTGAATATAGGCCATGGCCTTGTCGTGCTCATGGGCGTCGGTTCTGAACGGGGTTATGCCCGCCTTGAAGAATAACCCTTCGATCTTTTGCGTGTCTTCTTCCATTGCCGAATTATCCGGACAGACAGCACAACGCAGGGGAGTCCGGGAATCCGGCTCGGGTCCGAAAAGGGGGTGCAGGCCGATTATCGACCCGCTGAAGTGTTCGCGCATCTGTTGCATGGGCTTGATCTTGACCGAGGAAATATCCGCGAGGATGTTGTTGTCCTCGAGCAGAGGTGTGACATTGACGAGGGCATCCGGAAGAGCGTGCACCGGAGTACACATGAAAACCGCGCCGCACTCGGGCAGAATTCGGTGCATCCGTTCCTTTTCCAAAGGCTGGTCAAAGGTGTGCACCTCGAGTCCGGCTTTCTGGAAAAGGTTTTTAAACAACCTGCCCATGCGTCCCCGCCCTCCGATCAGAGCGATTTTGTTTATTTCCTGGTTCATTTTATTCCGTGTGCGTATACTTTTGGTGACTGTTTACCAAATCGTTTTGAAACAGGTGAATAGTAATGGTTTAATGGTTGTAAGCCAAGTGCATGAAAATCCAGTGATTTTTTCGCGTGTTGAATAGATGCATTGTTGCTCGAATTAAATTCTGTTTGCCTCTTTGATTTTCGCAAAATCATTCCAGAACTTCGGATATGATTTTTCAACGCATGCCAGATTGTCCAGAGCGATTTCAAATCCAATGAGTTCCAGAAGAGATAGGGACATGGCGATTCGATGGTCGGCATGGGTTTTCAAAGCGATCTTTTTTGCCTGCGCGGATTGTCCGTTTATCAGCAATTCATTTTCCCCGGCCTGGACTTCGAATCCCGCGCTGCCCAATTCCTGCTCAAGCGCTGCCAGGCGGTCGCTTTCCTTCAGCCGTAAATGGCCTACATTAGTAACCCGGGTCATTCCGCGCGCAGCACAGGCGGTTGCGGCCACAGTCGGCACCAGATCCGGACAATGCCCCATATCGACTTCAATACCATGCAAGTCGGCCGGGCAGGATGTGTAACATCCATCTTTCAGGCTGATACGGGCCCCCATGGACTTGAGGATGTCGACCATGACCCGGTCTCCCTGCAGGGAATCCGGTTTGAGACCGGATACTCGCACAGCGCTGCTGCCGATTGCACCGGCGGCCAGGAGATAGGACGCGCTGCTGTAGTCTCCTTCGGCAAAGATATCCCCGGCCAGATAGTTTCCGGGAAATATATTAAAGGAAGTCCGGCCCGGAATAATATTTTTTAAGCCCGGAGCATGACCGCTGCCGGCAATTTTCTGTTTGTCTTCAAATATTTCAACCCCGACTCCGAATTCATGCATGGCCTGCAGGGTGAGTCCGACATAAGGCCAGGAAACCGCCTGTTCGCCGGCAATATGTATCCGGACCGGTGCATGCGCCAGAGGAGCGGCCAGAAGCAGCCCGGACAAAAATTGACTGCTTTTGTCCATATTTACCGTTATGTCTCCGCCCCTGATCCCGCGGCTGTCTATTCTTACCGGAGGGCAGCCGTGCATTTCCAGCCAGTCAAATACGGTTCCCTGCTCTTCCAGGGCCCGGGCCAGATCCAGAAGGGGACGGCTGTGCATTCTGCCCCGTCCTCTCAGCAGAAAATTGCCGTGGCCTGCGGAAATAACTCCGGCCAAAAGACGGCAGGTCGTTCCGGATTCCCGGACATCAATATCAATGGGCTGAGGCTTGGGGTTGTATATCCGTCCGGATAACCCGGTTACCTGCATTACGCTGTTTACCTTTTCCCCCGAGGTGATCGCTCCCAGTCGCCGCAGGCACTCGGCGGTGCAGTCTATGTCTTCGCTTGAGAGCAGATTGTGCATGCGACTGGTTCCCTTGGCCAGAGCCGCACAGATCAAAAGGCGGTGAGAAACCGATTTTGAGCCAGGTGCGGTGAGGTCTACAACTTTGTAATTTGTTGTTTTGTACATGTGTTCTCGCCTAGAACCTTATTTGTTTGCCTTCAGGATAACTGCCCAGAACCCGCATGGAATGGCAGGCGGAATTCAGTTCGTCCAGCATCTGTTTGTATTCCCGCGAGGTCAGATCGCATTGAACATCGGCGAAGAACACGTATTTCCATTTTTCAAAGGGCAGCGGCCTGGACTCCAGCTTGGTCATGTTGATGCCCTGCCCGGAGAGAACCTGCAGGGCCTTTACCAGTGATCCCGGTTTGTCCGGAAGGGTAAACAGAAGGGATGTCTTGTCCCGGTTGCCCTGGTCCTCGGAAGGCTCACGCCCGAGAATCAGAAATCTGGTCCAGTTGTCTGGAAGGTCTTCAATACCGGAGCGGATTATTTCCAGATCATTTTGACTGCCCAACTTGAAATGGCCGATGGCCGCCCCTTTTTCATCTATATTCGCTTCCCCGGCAGCAACAGCCGTGCTGGAAACAGGAAACAGCTTGGCCTGCGGGATGTTTGCCCTGAGCCACGCGGAACATTGCTGCAAGGCCTGAGGGTGGGAATAGACCCGTTCAATTTTATTCAGATCAGGGCATTTCCCCAAAAGCGAATGACTTATTCTACAAAATAATTCAGCGAGTATATTTACTTCAAAGCTTAAGAAAAGATCCAGACTCTGACCAACGCTTCCCTGCAGTGAATTCTCCAGGGGAATGACTCCGAGATGTGTCCTGTTTTCGGCCACTGCTGCAAACACGTCCCGCAGGCAGTCCATGGGAATGTATTCTGAACTCTTGCCCAGGTACTCAACCCCGGCCAGATAGGAGAAGGTTCCCTCCGGTCCCAAATAAGCCACGGACTGCGGGCGTTGAAGGCGACGGGAAGAAGAAAGTATTTCCGTATATATGGCCAGAAGATGATCATCCGGAAGGGGGCCGGGATTTTTCTCGGCCAGACTCTCCAAGAGTTCCTTTTCCCGAAACGGTTTGAAAATGTTGGTCCCGCAATCGGCCTTGATCCTGCCTACTTCCAGGCTGAGTTTGGCCCTGGCGTTCAAAAGATCAAGAAGTTTCTGGTCCGTCGCGTTGATTTTTTCCCGGACGGTATCAAATCGGGTTTCATTCATAATATTTTCCGCGGTTTCCATTACTTCTCCCGGATATCTTCTTGAATGCGCATTCCGAAATGCCGACCGGCAGAATCCGCCCGGCACAACACTTCATCCCCGATCTTTAGATCGACCACGCTGGCCGGTTTTCCGGACGGGGTTACCAGACGGATGGTTTCCGCGTTCTGCAGAATAACCGCACCTTTGCCCTTGGAAGTTGCCGCCCGGACCAAAAGCATAGGCCTGACTTCAGTTTTGACACGGCCGACAGAGGTTGTTCTGGTTTCGCCTTTAGGCCCGGCGATAAGCACTTCGTCGCCCGGGCCCAGTTCCTCCAGATAGCAGGTCCGGTCGCCGGGCAGGATGGCGTAGGAATGAACCGCGCCGGCGTTAATGCGAAAAGGCCGCGGAGCGACATACGGATTGGATTCGGTCTCAGCGTTGATCAGGAAGGTGAATCCGCTGGAGTTGCCCACGAGCATCCCCTGTCCGGTATCCAGAAGGGAAATGGTGTCCACACAAACCCGATGTCCCAAACCTATGGGTTTGATTTCAGTGATTTTGGCTTTGATCAGTTCCAAATTTATTGCCGATTGTCTGGCGGCAGCTATTGTTTCCTTTATTTTTTGCGGTTTATCCGCGGTTATAACCAGGTAGGCAACTCCTTTTTCCAATATTCCCAGTGCGGTTCCGGCTTCTCCGGCATTGGTCACTTCCATGCCCACATCACTGGTTTCAGCCAGGATGTTTTCCACTGGAATTATTTCCACGCCGTGACGCAATACGACTTGTTCACCTTTTTGGGCCGCTTTAACCGCTGTTTTTTCATCTTCCTTGGCATTTATTTCCAAAAAACGGAATTTTTTTGCATCCAGGGCCTCGATGCGGGAAAGAGAACGAATTTTTTCCAGATCTTTTGTTTCCGCGATAATACCGTCCACGCCAGATTCCAGCGCCAGGGTCACGAGAGATTTGTCAAAGGGAACCGCTGAAAAGTATATTTTTTTATCCATTGCGATTTATCCGATTTTTATGCGGGTTGGAGTATTTTGAGGGCATCTTCGATTTCGGTGTCATTATGCACGATCATATTCAGCGCGTGAACCAGAAGAGCTGGATCGTCATGCTGGAAGATGTTCCGACCGATGGACAGACCAGCTCCGCCGGCCTGGATGGAGTCGTGGACCATATTCAATATGTCCCGGTTGCTGTCCATTTTTTCTCCCCCGGCAATGACCACAGGAATACAACAGGCGTCCACAACACGCTCAAAAGATTCAGCATCACCGGAATAGGCCACCTTGACCACGTCCGCACCCAATTCCTCGCCTACCCGGGCGCAATGGGCGACTATCTTGGGGTCGTATTCGTTCCCCACTTTCGGTCCGCGGGCGTAAACCATGGCCAGGACCGGCATTCCCCAGTCATTGGCCCGGGAGCATATCCTGCCGGCATCCTGGAGCATATTCCGTTCATTTTCATCCCCAAGGTTGACATGGATGGAGACCGCGTCCGCACCCAGTTTTATGCCGTCCTCAACCTCGCCGACCAGGGTTTTGGTGTTTGGATGCGGAGACAGGGCAGTGCTGGCCGAAAGATGGATAATGAGCCCGACGTCCCGGCCATGGCCACGATGTCCGCAACGGGAGAGCCCTTTGTGCATAAGCACGGCGTTGGCACCGCCCTCGGCAACCTTGTCCACCGTTTTTCGCAAATCGACCAGCCCGAAAACCGGTCCGATGGTCACTCCGTGGTCCAAGGGGACAATTATCGCCCTACCGGTGTTCCGATCGAAGATTCTTTCCAAACGAATCGCTTTTCCCTGTTGCATTTTTTCCTCCTGGTTTCGGGCCGGCTTTTTTGTCCGCGGCCCGAAAGACGACAATAAAAAAAGGGCCGCCGGCTTTTGCCTGCGACCCTTTGGTTGTTTTATTCTGCTGCTGAAAATTAGCTGGAATGCACCACAACCTCCGGACCACAGGCCTTTGTAAAATAAAAATACCAAAAATAGCTGTAGTTGAAAGTTGTGTTTTGCATAGCAGCACCTATAAGAGAGGCTTTCCCGGCTTGTCAAGCTTTTTTTGTGAAAAATTTGTATTTGTTCAGCACGCAAAAAATCCGGTGAACTTTTTAATCCGGTGAAAAGCTGTCTGGAATTTGAAATGGTCAATAAACATATCGTTTAATAAAAATTACAATTATGTAGTATTTTTCTTTTTGTGATAAACTATGAAAGAGTTAAATTGCAAAAATGTATAAAAAATTGTAAAAGTTTGTTTTTTGTAAGAATAATTACAATGAAAGCAGTATGTTAAGCAAGTGGTCCGTTGTTTGCTTTGTTTGGAGCAAAACTAACGGAGGTGCTTTATGATTGGTTTGGGTTTTTTGAAAATGGATAATGGGAGGCTGTTCGGCATTGGACTGACCGGCACATGTCTGGCCGGAATACCTTCGGTCGCGAGTGCGGCGGATTTTTTGCCCCAGGATTACGGGAATATCCTGTGGACTCTTATCGCGGCTATTCTGGTCATGTTCATGCAGGCCGGATTCGCCATGGTCGAAGCCGGGTTTACCCGGGCCAAGAACGCCGGGAATATCCTTATGAAAAATGCTTTGGATTTTTCCGTGGGATCGGTAACCTTTTTCCTGTTCGGGTTCGCGCTTATGTTCGGCGCGGATGTATCCGGAGTAATCGGGAGCAGCGGATTCGGCCTTTCCGGGATTGTCCCCGGCACATTCGAGGGTGACTGGGCGCTTACATTCCTTTTATTTCAGAGCGTGTTCGCGGCCACTGCCGCGACTATTGTCTCCGGGGGGATTGCCGAGCGGACCAAGTTTTCCGGGTATATCCTGGTCAGTCTCTTGGTTACCGGGCTTGTTTATCCGGTCTCCGGGCATTGGGCCTGGGGCAGCCTGTGGCTGGGCGAGGCCGGGGCCGGATGGCTGGAAAACCTCGGTTTTGCCGACTTTGCCGGGTCCACGGTGGTCCATTCGGTTGGAGGCTGGATTGCCCTGGCCGGGGCCTGGGTACTTGGACCGAGAAGGGGCAAGTATACTCCGGATAGAATGGCCCGGGCCATTCCCGGGCACAATATTCCTTTGGGTGCCTTGGGCGTTTTTATCCTCTGGTTTGCCTGGTTCGGGTTCAATGCGGGCAGTACGACAACTGCGGACGGCAGTATTGGATATATCGCCCTGAATACCAATCTGTCCGCGGCCGCCGGCGTGATAGGAGCCATGCTCCTGTCCTGGATACGTTTCGGGAAGCCGGATGTGTCCATCTCCCTGAACGGGGCCCTGGCCGGTCTGGTGGGCATAACCGCCGGATGTTTTGAGGTCTCGCCCATGGGAAGCATTATTATTGGATTTTTTTCCGGAGTGCTGTGCGTCCTCTCCGTGGAATTCATAGACAAGGTCCTGCGCGTGGATGATCCGGTGGGCGCGGTATCCGTGCACGGGGTCTGCGGAGCATTTGGTACTTTGTGTGTTGGCCTGTTTGCTGCGCCCGGATTCGGGTCCATGTCCGGACTTTTCTACGGCGGAGGAATCAAGCCGCTTCTTGTTCAGGCTTTGGGGATCGCGGTGATCATGCTCTGGGCACTGTTTGCCGGATTTGTCGTGTTTAAGGTAGTGGATAAGGTTTTCGGAATCCGGGTTTCCGAGGAAGAGGAACTCAAGGGCCTGGATATCAGTGAACACGGAATGGAGGCCTACAGCGGTTTTCAGGTCTTCAGCAATGAATAAGGGGGAAAATAAAATGAAGATGATAATAGCCTATATACGTCCGGAGAAATTAAACAGCGTGAAGCAGGAGCTTTATGCCTCCAAGATCTACAATATGTCTGTTACCAATGTCCTGGGCAGCGGCAGGCAGAAGGGATTTACCGAGACCTACCGCGGGGTGGCCGTGGAAGTTAATCTCTTGAAAAAGGTTCGGCTGGAAATCGGGGTGAACGAGGAATTTGTCCAGCCCGCCCTGGAAGTGATCCAGAAGGGGGCGCAGACGGGAAATGAGGGCGACGGGGTTGTTTTCGTCCTGGAGATGACCCAGGCAGTGCGTATCCGCACCGAGGAAAGCGGACCGGCGGCCATGGGCTGATAAATTAAAAAAAGAGGGTTTTTTAAAAGCGTCCGCCTGTCTTTAGGCGGACGCTTTTTGTTTGCTGGTCAGCGGGCAAAAATCCGGTTTAACTTTTCGGAGTCATTGCCGTAATTTCCCAGGGCGAGCATGAGAAGAATCCTGCATTTGGGTCCGGTAAGCTGGACCGGGGCCTTCAAGCAGCCCTGATGCACAAGGGTCCGTCCCCCTCCCCGGTCGCCGTAAATGGGTTGAAATCCTCCGTGATACACCCGGGTAGAGATGACCACGGCCACTCCCTGGGCCAGGGCGTATTTAATAGCTTGGTAGGTAGCGGCGTTCACGTTGCCCGCACCCAGGCCGTCGACCACCAATCCTTTCGCACCGTTATCCACGGCTTGGCGGAGCAACTCCCCGTTCGCGCCGGAGTAGGTGGCAATGTAGGTCACCTGGGGCAGTTTATCCGGAAGGGGGATATGGCGGCGGGGGCCGCGCTCGTTATAGCGGATCACCCGGCCGTTGAATACATAGCCGAGATACCCGGCCGGTCCGCATTTAAAGGTCTGCGGGTTGGTCGTGTGTGTCTTGCGCACGTTTATCGCGCTGCTTACATACCGGTTGAGTGTGACCGTCACGCCCCAGTCCTTTGCGTTTTCGGAACAGATCTGCTGAACCGCGTGCAGCATATTGGCCGGACCGTCCGGATCAAGACTGGAGGCGTCGTTCATTGCCCCGGTAAAAACCACGGGTTTGTCCGTATTCAGGGTAATATCCAGCATGTACGCGCCGATAGCCATGGTATCCGTGCCGTGGGTAATCACCGCGCCCTTGATGTCCGGGTCTTTAAGTATCCTATCCACTGTTTTGCTGAGTTCGGCCCAAATCCCCGGCTCCATCTGCGAACTGTCAATGTTGCAAAAGTTTACCACCTTGATGTTGGCGATTTTTTCCAGGCCCTTGACCGCGGCAACCAACTCCGATCCGGACACGGAAGGAACCGCGCCTTTGCTTTTGGATTTGGTTTTTTCCGCGATCGTCCCCCCGGTGGATATGATGACCACGGTGGGCAGCTCGGGGTTGGAACCGACAGTGGTGGTCTTTGGGGAAGAGTTTTCAAGTTTGTGCAGGACTTTTTCCGCGGGTGTTTTGGAGTCGGCCAGGGCGGCTGAAAAGGCGAATAATGTGAGTACCGTGGACAGAAACAAACAGGTAAGACCTGATGGGTGTCGACTGTTTTTAAACAAGGTGCCTCCGTATGTTTTTAAGTGCCGAACGGTAATCGTAATTATTATACAAGGTGAATGATCAAGGCCCCCCAGACCGTAAGCAGGACGTTGCCGATGGCGTAGGGAACCGTGTATCCGATTACCGGAACGGCGCTGTCCGAGTCTTCCTTGACCGAGTTCATGGCCGCGGTGCAAGTTCCCGCCCCGGTCATCGCTCCCATGAGCAGGACCGGATTCAGCTTCAGGGCGTACCTCCCGAATATCCAGGTCAAAACGTGCGGAATTGTGGTCAAGAGTATCCCGGCAATCAGTATGGTCACCCCGGCCTGCTGCAGGGCCTCGATGGCCTTGGGTCCGGCGGAGATGCCCACGCAGGCGATAAACAGATTCAGGCCCAGATCGGTAAAAATCCACAAGGCGGAGGAGGGGATCTTTCCGAATGTGGGGCGAAGAGAGCGCAGCCAGCCGAAGAAAAGACCGGATATGAGCACTCCTCCGCCGACCCCGAGGGTCAGGGGGATCCCGTCGATGGGGATGGAAAAAAGCCCCAGAAGTGTGCCCAGGATAATGCCCACTCCCACGGTAACCAGATCGGTAATGCTGGATGCGCGCTCCGGATAGCCGATTTTTGCGGCCAGTTTTTCCACGTTTTTCTTTTCCCCGATCACCTGCAGGGTGTCTCCGGTATGCAGTTTTAAATCCAGGCCGAAGGGCAGTTCGTGTCCCTGTCTGAAAACGTGCCGGACGAAGCATCCCCGGGAATTTTCGTCAACAATGCTTTGCACGGATTTTCCGTCCAGTTTTTTGTTGGTCAGGCAGATATTGAGAATCTCTCCAACAATCTCCCGCAGCTCGCGGTCATCAACTTCCTCCCCGACCATTTTGCCCGCGGTGATCATGTCCGATTGCAGGCCCACCAGAAGTACGGTGTCACCCTTTTTAAAGACAGTATCCGCATCTAGGCTATCAATGATTTCCCCATCTCTTTTTATCCTGTCCACGGATACCCGCTCCGGGAACATGTTATTGTCCACTTCCGCAACCCGGGCCCCGACAAGCTCATTGTTTGTAAGCCTAAAGGCGCGGGGGCTGGCCATGTTTTCCCATTGGAAGGCCTCGATTGATTCCGCGGTCTGGACCTTGCCCAAATCTTTCTGGGCCTTTTGGGCGGATTTTTTCATGTCTATCCTGCTGACCGCAGCCAGAACCTTGAGCAGGATGATAAGTCCCGCGGTTCCGAATATGTAGGTCACGGCATAGGCCACGGCCAGATCGGACTGGAGGTGGATCTCCAGGGAGTGTTTCATACCGGCCAGGTTGTCCAGTGCGGTCCCGGCCGTGCCGATGATTGCGGATTGGGTGAGCGCTCCGCCGAGCATGCCGGCGGTGTAGCCCTTGTCCAGGCCAAAGGCCCGGCCCAGTATGACGGCGCAGACCAGGGCGGCCACGGAGAAGAATACACCCACGCTCACGTATTTTATCCCGCCCCGTTTGAGCCCGCTTATGAAATCCGGTCCGACCTTGTAACCTATGCCGAAGATAAACAGGTCAAAGGCGACCGTCTTTAGTATGCCCAGGTCGTAATGCGTGTCCTGGCCGAGGATGATCGCGCCCAGGGCGATCCCTACCAAGAGGACGCTGGTGGTCGCGCCCAGGGAAAAGCCTTTTACTTTTACTTTGCCCAGTGCATACCCGCCGGCCAGGGCGGCAAAAAGAAGAATCGAGGGATTGTTTCTCAGGAACTCAATGATGGATTCCATGTAATTCTCTCCATTAAAAGCGCTTAAATCTATTTGCCGGTAAACTGCTGAAAATAGTCCTCCAGAAGTTCGCTTATGGCCTTGCCGATTCTTTCATAGTCCTTCTTGAACAAATTGGCCAAAGAGACCCGGACCGACATTTCCGGGGCGTCAAATCCGCCGCCGTCCATGAGGACAACGCCCTTTTCCTCGGCCAGGCGCCAGACGAAATCAATCGGTTCGTGCGTTTTTTTCATCCAATCGGCAAATTCATCTCCGTGCCGGTCCTGGGCGAGTTCGTAAATGTCTATGGTTGTGTAATACTGCGCATAGCAGGGCAATAGACCTCCCTGGGTGCCGAGCGCATTGTACAGGGCACTGTAGCGCTCATGCACGATATCCTGGACTTCCTTGCGGTATAGGCGGCTGTCCGCGTCCAAAAGCTCCTGCAAAGAGAATAAGACCATCATCACCTGCTGCGGGGTGGACAGACCCGAGGTGTGATTCAGGGCAACAGCCCGGCTGTCAGCCACAATGCGGTCGATCAGCTTCAGTTTCTCCGGCTCGGTGGAGATGGATTCATAACGCTTGTGCATGCCGGTCTGTTTTTCCCGGGGCAAATCAGCGATCATTTCATCCAGGACATTGTTTTGGTAAATGCCGATAACCCCGAGTCTCCAGCCGGTGGCTCCGAAATACTTGGAATAGGAATAGACCAGGATGGTATTTCTGGGAGCTGTCGCTGCCAGGGATTTGAAGCCGTTTACAAATGTCCCGTAGACATCGTCGGTGAGGATGATCAGATCCTTTCTTTCATTTTGCACCAGATCGGCGAGCATTTTAAGCGACTTGTCGTCCACGCTCACCGAGGAGGGATTGGAGGGGTTGACCAGGAAGAAGGCCTTTATCGAGGGGTCTTTTAGTTTTTCCAGTTCCTCCGGAGGATACTGCCAGTCATGGTGTTCGTCCTGTTTGATCTCCACGATTTCCAGCTGATAATCGTTTAGCGGGGGTATTTCCAGATAGGGTGTGAAAATTGGTGTGCCCAGGGCGATCTTGTCCCCGGGATTGATCAAGAAATTTTCCTTTAGGGAGTTGAAGATGTAAGTCATGGCCGCTGTACCGCCCTCGACCGCGAACAGATCCATGGTGTCATCCGGCGGCTGGCTGTCGCACATTGTCAGGTTCAGATATTCCCGGACTATCTCCTGGGAGTTTTTGAGCATCCTGTCCGGGGTGGGGTAGTGGTCCCCGAGTATGGCGTCCACCATTTCCGCGATAAACTCATCCCCGTTTAGTTTAAGGGTTTCGGTTACATATTTGTAGGAGTTATCCAGAAACTCGGCCCCTATATGCTCGGATTTTCTTTGGCAGAACTGGACAAAGCGCTCGCCCATCCCCGATTTTTCCGGAGCGCCGGCAAGACCGGGACGGCTTAAGACCCGGTGTCCTTCTTCCAAAGCGAAATTACCCAAAAGAAAAAAGGCCTCCCTGGGTAGAGTGGCCACCCAATTGGGGTTGCCCCTTCCCGCGTTGAGCATTGTTTCTTCCTGCCTGGAACCGGCCATGGAGATCAGCTTGTTTTTCAGCTCAAATGGGCTCAGTTCCTCATACTTTTTTTCTTCTCCGGCGTTGCTCATGCGGCATACTCCTTGAGATTTAGGTTAGTTTCCATCCGGAAATGCCCCTTTTCCAGTTCAACTTTGTTAATTTTCGTAATTATTCGATTACGTATTAGTATACGTTCGCTTATAATTACTTAATTTCCTTGTTAAACAGGAAAAAACTCATTTCCGAACCCAAAATCTTATATTTCTAAATTCAGAAATTTTTGAATTTCCGGATAAGAACTAGGTTAAAAAAACAGTAAAAAATTATTCTAATTTCTATTGTTTACATGAATTTGCCAGCAAAATTACAAGAATGTCAACCAGGGCGGAATTTTCTCGGGGTAGGCAATGAAAAAAGGTCTAGTCGTTTTTGCGGGCCGAAATTGCTGCGTGAATATGTTGACAGCAGTGTTGTTTGGCCATATATTCAAATAAATTCAAGATTCTTTTCGGGGGTAAAAATGTTGGCTGATCTGAATCGGGAGCATGATTATTTCGTGAGCAGAGCGGGACTGATGAAATCCCTTGCACATCCGTCAAGACTCATGATGGTGGATGAATTGTCGCGGGGGGAAAAATGTGTGTGTGAACTCAGGGAGTTGGTCGGCGATGATATTTCAACAGTCTCCAAACATTTGAATGTGTTAAAAAAAGCCGGTATCGTAGAGGACGACAAACGCGGCAAACAGGTTTTTTACCGGTTGAAGGTTCCCTGCGTGCTCAATTTTTTTTATTGTCTGGATTCCGTCTTGGGAGAGAAATAGTTTCCATCCGGGCATGAGTCGTTTTCGTATGGAAGTTCTGATGGTTATAGGCGTGTAATTTTTTTTGTGATTTTGTTTGGTATTTTGGCCAAATAAATAAGATGGTCCGGACTGGAGTGGAAGCTTTGATCAGAGGCTTTGTTCGGTCCGGGATATAGAGGGCAAGGTCTGGAGGTACGTGGTCCCGGGAATAGTTGTTGGTGCGGGAGGCACGGTTTCGTTCCCGGGTGCTGCATGGCTTTGATAATGGACGACGGGGCGTTGTGGTCGGTTCCTCTGTCTGTGGGCATCGGAATCCCGATGTATACCAATGCCGTGGGGATTTCCTATTGTCGAGGCCATTTTGAGCAAAGGAAGGGCTTTGGAGGCTGTCCTGGCCTTTATGATGAGCGTGATCGCGTTGTCCTCCCGGAAATGATCATCTTGCGCAAGAGGTTAAAGCCCCGGCTGATAGCGGTCTTCACCGCCCTTGTCGGCAGCGGAATACTTTTGGTCGCCTGTCTTTTTAATTTTCTTGTTTGAAATCATTAACTGTTGCACTTATTTCTTTAATTCAGGAAAAAAATTCAACAAACGGATGGATTGGACACTCATTCTTCGCGCCGGTAAACTTGGCCATGGTTACTTTTTGGATTCCTGATCCGTCATCCCGGACGTCGAGCCGGGACGGAATGACGGACCGGGTAATCCAGTATCCTGATTTAGCAAAAATATAAAATGTGCTGCACAGATTCTTGAGACGAACCAATTTTTTTAGAAGCGGTCGCGGGGGAGATATGGGCAAAATAGAGTCAAATACCTTGCCAAAGGCGACGATGTCAGCCGGCTGGAAAAATGTAGGCGGTAAAATGCCGCTAACGCGCAATGCCCCTGCCGCAGAGTAAAATTATGATAATCGGTTATTAAATTTTGTTGATTTTTGTGTTTGTAAAATGTACACCGACTCCGTTTTATGTGTTGCTAAAATTTGCAAAGTCAAATGCCAAGGGAGGGCTTATGCGTTTTGGAGCCGGAATGGGAGTGTGTCTGGTGGCTGTTGTTTGCTTGCTGGTATTCAGTTCGGGGCAGCTTTTTGCCGCGGGGTTCGGCATTTATGAATGGAGCGCCAGGGGAAATGCGCTCGGCGGAACCCTTGTGGGACGGGCGGATGACGCCTCGGCCGTGGCCTATAATCCGGCCGGTATGACTCAACTTAATGGAACGCAGGCCATGGCCGGTTTGAGCGCCATCGCCCCTCAAGTGGATGTGGTCACCAAAAATGGTGGGAAATCGGAAACTACTGCCGGCGAGGACAATATCTGGTTGCCACCGCATGCATACCTGACCACGCAACTTGGTGAGCGTTATTGGCTGGGAGTAGGCGTTTTTTCGCGTTTCGGCCTGGGCACGGAGTATTCGGACAGCTGGCCCGGCCGGTACAATACTACCTATGCCGGAATACAATCAGTGTCGGTAAATCCCAATCTGGGGATTAAATTAACCGATGATCTGTCTTTTGCCGTGGGCGTGGAGGCCATGTGGTTCGAATTTACCCAGGAAAAATATATAGAGGGGAGGAGGCTTGGCGGTTCCGACTTTAAAGCCAAATTGAAAGGAGACAGCGTGGGCTATGGGTTTAACGCTGCAGTGCATTATGCGCCCGTGGACTGGCTGAAAATGGGTGTGGTCTACCGCAGCGAGGTCTCCCAGAGTGTTGAGGGAAATGCTGATTTTGCGGTCAGCAAACAGCCAGCAACAGTGAAAGCTTATTTTCCTGACGACTGCGGAGCTCATGGGGATATTACCCTGCCTGACTCCTGGACCCTGGGCATAGTGGTCCGCCCCCTGGACAATTTGTCCATTGAAGCAGACGCGGTGCGTACCGGCTGGAGCAGCTATAACGAATTGAAAATGCATTATGATAAACCGGTTAGAGGCAGCAAAATTTCCTCTACTCCCAAAGACTGGAATGATACCTGGCGCCTGCAGTTCGGCGTGGAATACAGCGTAAACGATATGTGGGATCTCCGGGCCAGTTATATTTATGACGAGAGTCCCATTCCGGACAAGACTGTGGATTACATGGTTCCGGCCAACGACCGTCAACTTTACGGAGTAGGGACCGGCCTGCATTGGGACAGCTGGACCGTGGACCTTTCTTATACCTATCTGACCATAAAAGACCGGGACGTGGACGCCAGGCCTGGAGATTACATCTATGAAGGTGAATTTAAGAATGGATACAGTCATATAGCCGGGCTTTCCGTGGGCTACAAATTTTAGTTTGCATCCCGGAAACAAGCCGTTTATCTTAAAAGGGGAGGGTCAGCTGGCTCTTCCCTTTTTGATTGGTGCGCCGTGCAGGGCGCATTTTGCCTGATTCTGGGAAAATACGGGAGGTAATGGAAGATGAGCGATCTTATAGCTGAAGCGGATGAGTTGTTCAAAAATCTAAGTGAAGATGTGCCCAAGCCGGTGAACAGTTTCATGAATTTTGTGAAGACGGCCAAGACCAAGGGCGTGTTGGATTCAAAGACAAAGACGTTGATTTGTGTCTCCCTGGCCGTCGCTCAACAATGCACCTGGTGCATTGCCGTGCATGTCAAAAACGCGGTAAACGAAGGTGCGGGCAAAGAAGAAATTCTGGACGCGGCCATGATGGCCGTGGTCATGGGCGGGGGACCGAAAATAATGTATCTGAAGGTTCTTTACGATGAGCTTAATAAATATTTTGAATAAGAAAATTTGTAATCAATGTTGAGTGTGAATCCACCCAACTATTTCTTTTTCGTAAGATTTTAAAGAATCCATATTATGGATGGGAACTAAACAAAATTCAGGAGTTATTTTGTCTGCCAATGTTTTTTTCTGGAATTTACGGGCGTCACGCAAAATGCCTTTTAATCTGCGGATAAAAAGGCTGTTAAAAGAGGCTGGGGCCTCGGAAGTCTCAGAAGACGGGCCACTAATCGCGGTGAAAATTCATTTTGGGGAGCGGGGCACAACCGGATTTATTTCTCCTTTATGGGTCGCTCCGGTTTTGGATTATCTGCGCAAATCCGGATGCAAACCTTTCTTGACCGATACCAACACCCTGTACATGGGGCAGCGGGGCGAGGCGGTGTCACACGCCCTGCAGGCGGCCGCGCATGGATTTGATCCCAATTTGCTCGGTACTCCGGTAATAATCGCGGATGGTCTTAAAAGCAGCAATGAGCGGTCCGTTTCCTGTCCCGGAAGACATTTTGACCAGGCTTATATTGCCGGGGATATTTTAGATGCGGATGGATTGGTCAATTTGAGTCATTTTAAGGGTCACGCGCTTACCGGGTTTGGCGGGGCGCTTAAGAATATCGGTATGGGCTGCGCCACGAGGCAGGGCAAGATGCAGCAGCATTGTGGAACAGGTCCCAAAGTGAAGGAGGAGCATTGCAAGGCCTGCGGGGCATGTGTGGAGGTCTGCGCGCCGGGTGCCCTTTTTCTGGAGGATGATGTGATTCGTCTGAACCGGGAAAAATGCGTCGGATGTGCCTCCTGTATTCGGGTTTGTCCCACCGGGGCTTTGCAGATTGATTTCGGCACCGAAGTAAAGGGGTTCATGGAGAAGATTGCCGAGTATTCAGCCGCGGTACTTTTGCCGCGCAAAGGTAAGGTGCTGCATGTGAACTATGTCCTCAATGTTTCCCCCGGCTGCGATTGTCCCGGATTCAACGACGCTTCGATTTGTCCCGATTTGGGTGTGCTGGCTTCATTTGACCCGGTAGCTCTGGATCAGTGCAGTTCGGATATGGTCAATGAAGCTGTCCCTGTGTATCCAAGCGCCTTGCCGGAAGGCATAACTCCCGGCCAAGATAAATTTCAGGCGGTAAATAAGGATGTCAACGGCCATTATCTCTTGGAACATGCGCAAAAACTGGGGGTCGGCCACCGCGAGTATCGTTTGATAACTCTCTGAGTATTCTTTCTTTATCTGTGTCTCTGTTCAGCAAAAAATCCGGTGAATTTGTTTCGTGTGCTGAATAGTTGTCATTCGTTTATGTGCGGACAAATAACCCGTCTTTACATTTTGTTTGTAATCAGGCAGATATCTTTCTTTTGCAAATTTGTACTTCCGGAGTTTAAAAATGGTTAATCATTTGCTTTCTATTCTGGATATGCCTTGTTCAGTGGCTCACGAAGTCCTTGAATTGGCCACTGAATTCAAATCGGGAAATGTCAAAGATCCTGTTCTCAAGAATAAGAATATCATCCTTATTTTTGAAAAGGCATCCACTCGGACCAGAGTTTCTTTTGAAGTCGGTATTTCTCAAATGGGAGGCAACGCAATTTTTATGACTCCGAAGGAGTGCCAGCTGGGAAGAAGTGAACCGCTGAAAGACACCGCCCGCGTTCTTTCCCGCTATGCCGACGGACTTGTCGTGCGTACTTTCGGACAGGATAAACTGCAGGAACTGGCTTATTACAGTGATATCCCGGTCATTAACGCACTCACGGACATGTATCATCCCTGCCAGGTCATGAGTGATCTTCTGACTGTCAAGGAAAGTGGAAAAGAGTTTTCCGACCTGAATATCGCCTGGATCGGAGATGGTAATAACATGGCTCATTCGTGGATAAATGCCGCGATATATTTTCCTTTTCAACTGAATATTGCGGTCCCTGAGGATTATGAACCGGATTCGCAGATCATTTCCGGAGCCCTGCAGGCCGGAGCAAAGATATTTTTGACCCATGAGCCGCAAGAGGCGATAAAGGATGCTGATTATGTCAATACAGACGTCTGGGCATCAATGGGTCAGGAAGAGGAACAGGAAAAAAGAGAAAAAGCTTTTTCCGGGTTTATGATCAATGATGAGCTGCTGGCGTCAGCGTCTGCTGATGTCCGCGTACTTCATTGCCTGCCGGCGCATCGAGGGGAAGAGATAAGTGCTGAGGTGCTGGAAGGCGAGCATTCAATAGTATGGGACCAGGCGGAAAACAGGCTGCACGTCCAAAAGGCGCTGATGAATTGGTCTTTTGGAAATTAAGCTTTAGAAATAATTTTTATGCGTATGCATCTGCTGCGTTGAAATGAGAAATGCGGAGTGTGTGTAAATGAGTAAAATAAACAAAGTGGTTCTTGCCTATTCCGGGGGGCTGGATACTTCCGTTATTTTAAAATGGATCAAGCAGGAATATGATTGTGAGATAGTTGCTTTTACCGCGGATCTTGGTCAGGAAGAGGAGCTTTCCGGGCTGGAACAAAAGGCTTTGAAAACTGGAGCGAGCAGCGCGTATATTGAGGATTTGCAGGAAGAATTTGTCCGGGATTTCGTGTTCCCGGCATTTCGGGCTGGAGCTATATATGAAGGAAGATATCTTTTGGGTACTTCCCTGGCGCGTCCCCTGATTGCCAAAAGGATGGTCGAAATCGCCCGGAAAGAGGGAGCACGGGGAGTTGCGCACGGAGCTACCGGCAAGGGAAATGATCAGGTCCGTTTTGAGTTGACATTCAGGGCGCTTGATCCCGGATTGAAGATTATTGCCCCCTGGCGGGAATGGGATCTAAATTCCCGGACTGCTTTGGTTGAATTTGCCCGGGAAAACGGAATCTCCGTTCCGGTAAGCAAAGAAAAACCCTACAGCTGTGACCGCAATCTGTTGCATATTTCCTTTGAGGGCGGCGAGTTGGAGGACCCCTGGGCTGAAGCGGGCGCGGGCACTTATTTCCTGGCTGTTCCGGCGGAAGAGGCGCCGGATGCTCCGGAGGTTTTGAATATCGGCTTTGAAAAGGGTGATCCGGTCAGTCTGAACGGGAATATGCTCAAACCGGCCGCTCTTTTGAAACAATTGAATGAAATCGCCGGAAGGCACGGAGTCGGTCGTCTGGATATGGTTGAGAATCGGTTCGTGGGCATGAAATCCCGGGGAATCTATGAAACCCCCGGAGGAACTGTCATTCATGCCGCACATCGGGATTTGGAGGGAATATGTCTGGACCGGGAAGAAATGCATCTCAGGGATTCGCTGATTCCCAAATATGCCCAGGCTGTATATAACGGCTTCTGGTACGCTCCGGAAAGAAAGGCTCTGCAGGCCCTGGTTGATCAGACGCAGCGCAAGGTCTCCGGCGAGGTCAGAGTAAAACTTTTCAAGGGCGGCGTTTATCCATTGGGACGCAGATCGGTACATTCCCTCTACAATCCGGAATTGGCAACATTTGAGGCGGATCAAAGCTACGATCAAAAAGACGCCGAGGGCTTTATCAGACTGCAGGGATTGAGGATCGCCGGACAGGGTGAATAGTCCCGCTGGATAACAACCCGAATTTTTGATTGGTGAAAATCGTATGCTGTACCTTAAATATCTTGCAGGGTAATAAATTTTGAGCAAACATCTTGGCAACGAAAAAAAATTATGGGGCGGGCGTTTTAAACAGGCCACAGCCCCTTTGGTTGAGGAATATACGCAGTCGGTGGCCTTTGACCGGCATTTGTATGCGCAGGATATAGAGGGCTCCAAGGCCCATGCACGAATGCTCGGAGTCCAGGGCATCATCGAATCGGAAGAAGTTGAGCGGATAGTCAGCGGCCTGGACCAGATATTGGAAGAAATAGAACTGGGACAATTTGAATGGCGCACAGACCTTGAAGATGTGCATATGAACATCGAGAGTCGCCTGATCCAACTAATCGGGTCGACCGGGAAAAAGCTGCATACCGGACGCAGTCGAAATGACCAGGTTGCTTTGGATTTCCGTCTTTATATCGGCAGCGCGCTTTCTCGATGGCAGCGCCTTCTGATTTCTCTCGTGCAGATTTTCAGAGACAGGGCCGAAGAAAATATTTCCGTGCTCATGCCTGGTTATACACATTTGCAGCCGGCTCAGCCGATTAGTCTCGGCCATCATCTCCTGGCCTATTGTCAGATGTTGCGCCGCGATTTCGAGCGGGCCGAAGAGTGCCGGAAAAGGACCATGGTTTCTCCGTTGGGGGCGGCGGCCCTGGCCGGCACTACCTATCCGATCGATCCGGCTGTTCCGGCCCGTATGCTTGGAATGAACGGTTGTTTTAAAAACAGTATGGATGCCGTTTCCGACCGGGACTTTGTTCTGGAGTCCCTTTTTGTAGGGGCGGTGATCATGGCCCATCTGAGTCGGTTTTGTGAAGAAATTATTATCTGGTCCAATCCGGGTACAGGTTTTATCGACCTACCCGATGCTTTGTCCACGGGCTCCTCAATAATGCCCCAGAAAAAGAATCCTGACGTGGCGGAGATTATGCGTGGAAAAACAGCCAGGGTATATGGAAATCAGATGGCCGCGTTGACTTTGATGAAGTCCTTACCCCTGACCTACAATCGGGACTTGCAGGAAGATAAAGAGCCTTTTCTGGATACGGACAAAACAGTCTGTTCCTCGCTTGAAATTATGACTCAAATGGTAAAGGAAGTCGGCTTTAACGCCAAAAATATGGAAAGTGCTTTGAAAAAAGGGTTCCTAAACGCAACGGAACTGGCCGATTACCTGGCCCGCAAAGGTGTACCTTTTCGGGAAGCGCACAAAATATCGGGCAAGGCGGTGTCTTTTGCCGAGTCTCGAGATAAAGGACTGGAAGATTTGGCCCTGCAGGACTTAGCGCAATTTTCTCCGTTGATTGAGGAGGATGTCTTTGAGGCCCTTGATTATCATAATGCAGCGGCAAAAAGGGAAAGCCGCGGCGGAACCGGGCCGGAAGCCATGGCGTATCAAATCGGGGAATTGAATGAATGGATTGCAGAGCAGAAAAAGTAGTCCACGCCTGGACGGTTTTCATTTTAAACAGTATTTATCCATTTAATTTCGTCCGTCTTTGTTGAACAACGGGATATCATTGCGCATGTCTATAAATTGCGCATTTCCGGATACGCACCGGATATTATTTTGGCGGAAGCGTATAGGAGTCGAACCTACCGGCGACCTCTCGACCGCCCACTGGATTTGAAGTCCAGGCGCCACACCGGTGACGAAACGCTTCCCTGCCAAGGCATTACCATTTATCCATATTTTTGGTGGTAATCAAGACAAAATTTTCTTTTTTTCTTTTTGCAATCGAAATATATTCCGTGTGGCAATAATAAACTTGGTATGAATTACTTAAATAGCAATGTGTTAGGGCGTTGGCATGAAAAATAGCTTGAAAAAATTTGCCCCTTGCTTGCCAATCCGGAAAATATGCTTATAATTTAAAACTGACCTTGAAACAATTTTTACGGATTCACAAACAGAAAAAACAGGTATGTGAACATGCCGAGATGATGTGACTTTTATATTATAGCTGATGTCTTGCAAATTTTTAAGAATTGAATTGTTGAACTGGATATTGGAGGTATACTGACTTGAATAGTTTCTCAAAAAATCTTTTTTTGTGGATAGCGATTTCCTTGGTAATGGTTGTGCTTTTCAATCTTTTCAACCAGCCGCAGGCTCCGCAGAAAAAGTTATCCTATTCCGCGTTCTTGACCAAGGTAGAAAAGGGAGAAGTGCTTTCGGCCACGATCCAGGGGCAAAAAATCACAGGCCAGACCGTAGATAAAGAAAAGTTTTCAACCTATGCTCCGAACGACCCAAATCTCGTGGATAAATTGATGCAGAACGGGGTTCAGGTCGAGGCTCAGCCTCAGGATGAGGCCCCTTGGTATGTAACGATATTTGTATCCTGGTTTCCCATGATCCTGCTTATCGCCGTGTGGATATTTTTTATGCGCCAGATGCAGGGAGGTGGCGGAGGCGGCGGAAAAGCCCTTTCATTCGGGCGTTCAAAGGCCAAGATGATTTCCGAAGAATCGGCCAAGGTGACGTTTGATGACGTTGCGGGGGTTGATGAAGCCAAGGAAGAACTGACAGAGGTCGTGGATTTTCTGAGCGAACCCAAGAAATTCACCCGCCTGGGCGGGCGAATACCCAAGGGGGTTTTGCTTGTAGGCCCTCCGGGCACTGGAAAGACTTTGATGGCCAGGGCTGTTGCCGGTGAGGCCGGAGTTCCGTTCTTTTCCATTTCCGGGTCTGATTTTGTGGAAATGTTTGTGGGTGTTGGAGCCTCCAGGGTACGTGACCTGTTTATTCAAGGCAAAAAGAATGCTCCGTGTCTTATCTTTATCGATGAGATAGACGCCGTTGGGCGGCAGAGAGGAGCCGGACTCGGTGGTGGTCACGATGAACGGGAACAGACACTTAATCAGCTTCTTGTAGAAATGGACGGTTTCGAGTCCAATGAGGGTGTTATCCTGATCGCGGCGACAAACAGGCCCGATGTGCTTGATCCCGCTTTGCTGCGCCCCGGCCGTTTCGACCGGCAGGTAACCGTGCCCAATCCGGATCTCGGGGGAAGGGAGCGCATACTCAGTGTGCATAGTAAAAAAACGGTATTGGACAAGGATGTTGATTTAATGGTCATTGCCCGGGGTACTCCCGGATTTTCCGGTGCGGACTTGGAAAACCTGGTAAACGAAGCCGCTCTGCTTGCCGCCAAGGAAGATAAAGAAAGCGTTTCAATGCATGATTTTGAAGACGCCAAGGACAAGGTTCTTATGGGCAAGGAACGGAGGTCGATAATCCTGAGCGAGGAAGAAAAAAAGACCACCGCTTACCACGAGGCCGGGCATACCCTGGTGGCCAAGCTCCTGCCGGGTACTGATCCGGTGCACAAGGTGTCAATCATTCCTCGCGGAAGAGCGCTTGGAGTTACCATGCAACTGCCTATGGATGATCGGCACAACTATTCTCTTGATTATCTGGAAAAAACTCTGGCAGTTTTGCTTGGCGGCCGCCTGGCCGAGGAAATTGTTTTGGATCAGATGACAACCGGTGCTGGAAACGATATCGAAAGGGCGACCAAGATGGCCCGGAAGATGGTTTGTGAGTGGGGGATGAGTGAGCGTTTAGGGCCATTGTCCGTCGGAGAAAACGACGAGCAGGTCTTTTTGGGCCGTGAACTGGCCCATCATAAGGAATATAGTGAGGAAACCGCCCGTCTTGTTGATTCCGAAGTTAAGCGCATAATTCAAGACGCCTATAACCGGGCCCGCGAGCTGTTGCAGGACAATCTGGAAATACTGCAGGCGATTGCCAATGCGCTTCTGGAACATGAGACTCTTACCAATGCCCAGGTTGATGTACTTATGCGCGGAGAAAAACTCCCTCCGGCTCCAACCGGCTCAAGTGAGGTCCGGAAAGAGGCCGGGGAATCTTCCGGAAAAACCGCTGAGACTGAAGATTCATCCAAGCCCGGTGATGAGGATATCCAGGATGATTCTGAATCAGACAAGGATTCACAAATTTCTGGCGGTGAGAGCGAGGAAGACAAGGAATTTAAGATTGAAGATTGATTTTGATGAACAGCAGAATTGAATGGAAATTAAAGGGGGGCGGGACAGTGGGGCCCGCCCCTTTTTTGATTCTCGGGATACTTAATGTTACCCCGAATTCTTTTTTTGACGGTGGACGCTTTGAAAAATTGAGCCACGCCGCCAGACAGATAGATGTTTTGCTTAAAGACGGGGCGGATATCATTGACGTCGGGGGGGAAAGCTCGCGTCCTTTTTCCCGGCCTGTAGGTGAAAGGGAAGAGTTGAATCGTATTTTGCCTGTTGTGCAGCAGGCGGCTGTAGAGCATCCCGGGACTTTTTTTTCGGTGGATACTTACAGATCGGGCGTGGCCAAGAAAGTTTTGGAAGCAGGAGTAAGCGTTATCAACGATATCTCCGCCTGCACATTCGACCCCGGTCTTGTGGACATAATCGCCGAATATAAACCGGGATATGTGCTGATGCATTCAAAAGGCACACCTGAAAATATGCAGATTAGGCCGGAATATGATAATGTTCTGGATGAAATCGAAGCCTTTTTTATCCGCAAACTGAATTTTTTAACCCAACATGGCGTGCCCGAAGAAAATATTGTTCTTGACCCGGGAATAGGATTTGGCAAATCTGTGAAGCATAATCTGCAAATCATTGGTGGGCTGGACAGATTCTCCATTTTTAACCGTCCCCTTATGATTGGTCTTTCCAATAAGTCTTTGTGGGGTAAGCTTCTGGATCTGCCCATAAATGAAAGAAACATGGCAAATCAGGTGGGAACAGCGCTTGCCGCAAAGCGGGGAGCGGGAATACACCGGGTCCATGATGTTGCGGCTGCCCGGCAGACTTTAACAATCGTCAGTGAAATTCATAATAGCCTTGCTGGTATGTAACGGGACGTGCCGGCAGGTTTTAAATTTTACAATGTTAATGTTTGTTCATTCAATATTTAAAATTTTTGAGAGTTCGACTTGGACTTAGGTTACCTGCAAGTATCATGGCTGGATTTTCTGGATGTCGGCCTGGTTGCCTTTCTCTTCTACCATATAATCCTGTTATTGAAAGGAACCCGGGCTATTTCCGTTCTTTTGGGTTTGGCCCTGGTGGCGATAGCCTATTACATCTCTGCGGAGATGGGCCTTTTGACACTGCATTGGCTGCTTGGTAATTTTTTGAGTTCCTTTTTCCTGGTTGTAGTGATCCTTTTCCAGAGGGATATCAGGAAAGCTCTGGCAGCCATGGGAGCGGGCAGACTTTGGAAACGGGGCAAGGTTGATCAGGTCACTCTGGATGAGTTGGTACTTGCGCTTATCAATATGTCCAGGATAAGAGTTGGAGCTTTGGTGGTCGTGGAAAAAAATATGCCCTTGGGGGATGTGCTGGAAAGAGGCGTGGAGATCAAGGCCAAGTTTTCCAGAAAACTTTTGGAAACAATTTTTTATCCAGGCACGGCCTTGCATGATGGTGCGGTTGTAATTCGGGGTAATACGATTGAGGCCGCCGGATGTATTCTCCCCCTGGCCGTGGGTATGAAACATGGTGATGACTATGGAACAAGGCATCGGGCCGCTTTGGGAATAACTGATGAATCTGATGCTATTGCGATTGTCGTTTCCGAAGAAAGGGGTAGCATATCCGTGGCGATCGGCGGAAGGCTCACGACCAGCCTGGACGAAAAAAGACTGCGCCGGGTCCTGACTGCCGCATGGGAGAAGAAATGATCCGCGGTAATTGGCATTACCGCCTCTTGGCTCTGGTGTTTGCCGTGTTTTGCTGGTATGTGGTCAGCGGCCAGGAGAAAGTTGATACTTGGCTTATGGTGCCCCTGGATATTACAAATCTTCCGCGTGACTATATCGTCCGCAGTGGAATGCCCAGTGAAATTCAGGTTAGATTGAGGGGAACCAGAGCCATGCTAAATCGCATCAACTCAGGAGATTTAAGCTATTCTCTTGATTTGAGCCAGGTGCGCACCGGAGAAAATATAGTTGTCCTCAGTCCCAAGAATATTGAGGCCGGAATCGCCCTGGAAGTGGTTGAACTTTCTCCGTCGCGTATAGATTTGAATGTTGACAAAATGATTGCCCGGCGTCTTCCCGTGCATGTGATCACAAAAGGAAGCGTTCCGGAAGACTATACCTTGCAGAAGATTGCGGTCGAACCGGAAATGATTCAAGTAAAGGGCCCGAAATCTATTCTAGAGGGTATGCACAGGATAGATACCAGAGAAGTTTTGCTGTCCGGCTGTAAACAGGGGGTTACGGAACAGAAGTTGGGTGTTTTGCTTTCTTCGGAAATAGAAGCCGAAGCAGGAGAAGTCACCGCCCGGATTTATTGTCAGCCGAAAACAACCGAACTCTGGGTTAAACTTCCTGTGCATGCATCTGAAATAAACGGAGAAAAAATTAACTTGAATCCGGACCATGTCCGACTTAAACTGGAACTGCCTCTTTATCTGTTGCGTCAGGAGGATTGGCGGAACAAAATAAAAGTTGTGCTGGACGGAGAATTGCCGGATAAATCCGGCGGGGATGAATTCGGGTATAATATAATTTTGCCCAACGACACACGCCTGTTGGCTAAGAAGCCGGAAAAAATTAAAGCTACTTTTATACGGAAGGACTGATGACACAAAGATTGTTTGGTACTGACGGCCTGCGCGGCCAAGCGAATATATATCCAATGACCCCCGAGATAGTTATAAGGCTGGGACTTGCCGCCGGGCAGTATTTCCGCAATGGCTTTAAAAAGCACCGAGTGGTTATAGGCAAGGATACCCGCTTGTCCGGATATGTTTTCGAGACTGCGCTTACCTCCGGTTTTTGCGCTTCGGGCATGGATGTATTTCAGGTTGGCCCCATGCCTACTCCGGCTATTTCCTTTTTGACAAAAAATATGCGGGCTGATGTCGGGGTTGTCATATCTGCGTCACATAATCCGTTTATGGACAACGGGATCAAGTTTTTCGATAATCAGGGGTTTAAGTTGCCGGATAGAGTTGAGGATGAAATAGCCGAACTGGTCCTGGATCAGGAGGTCCGCTGGGATCATCCTCAACCTGAACTTATCGGGCGGGCAAGCAAAATCCAGGATAGTCCAGGACGATACAATGTATATTTAAAAAACAGTTTTCCCCCGGATATGACCCTGGATGGGATTAAAATAGTTTTGGATTGTGCCAATGGTGCGACTTACAGGGTCGCCCCTCTTATATTTGAAGAGCTCGGAGCCAAGGTGATTACTACCGGTACGGACCCGAATGGCTTGAATATCAACAAAAAATGCGGCTCGTTATATCCCAATGTTGCTTCACGGATGGTTGTTGAATATGGTGCGGACATTGGCATAACTTTGGACGGCGACGGAGATCGGCTAATAGTCATAGACGAAAAAGGGCGGATACTTGACGGCGATCAGATCATGGCCATTTGCGCTAAAGACATGTTGGAAAAGGAACAATTGGCCAAGAATACGCTCGCGGCTACGGTTATGAGTAACATGGCCCTGGATGTATTTATGCGGGAACAGGGCGGCAATCTTTTGCGCACCCCGGTCGGAGACAGATATGTAGTTGAATCCATGCGAAAAAACGGAGTTGTCCTCGGAGGCGAGCAGTCCGGGCATTTAATATTTTTGAATTACAGTACTACCGGGGACGGAATCCTGGCCGCATTGCAACTTCTAAAAATAATGCTGGAAAAAGAAAGGCCCCTGTCCGATTTGGCCACTCTGCTGACCCCTTTCCCGCAGACTATGATAAATGTTCATGTGGAGCAGAAGATACCTTTTGAAGAAGTCAGGGAAATTCAAACTGCAATCGGCGAGGCCAAAAAGAAGTTGGGCAAGGAGAGTCGGGTTCTTTTGCGCTATTCGGGCACCGAAGCTGTAGCGCGGGTAATGGTCGAGGGCCGGGATGAGCACCAGGTGCATGAACAGGCTGAAATATTGGCCAATGCGGTAGAAAATGGACTGTCCTGATTTTAATAGATGCCTTCTCCAGTAGTCCGGTTTCCTCCTTTAAAAGTTTATAAGAAAACCGGGCGGCCTTCAGCAAATGCATAAATAACCCGGTGTTTTTTATGCATGCTGAATAGTTATGATGTTAAAAACCAAAAGGAGCATACAGCATGGATGTAAAAAAAGTTGTGGTCCCGGTGGCTGGATGGGGGACTCGGTCCTTGCCAGCAACAAAGAATATTCCAAAAGAGATGCTCCCGGTATACAAAAAACCTGCCGTGCAATACGTGGTGGAAGAGGCCATGCATTCCGGACTCACGGACGTGGTTTTTGTCAACAATCAGATTAAAAGGGTTTTGGAAGATCATTTCGACCGTAATCTGTCTCTGGAAGCTGTTCTGGCCAGGTCTGGAAAGGAAGAGCTTTTGAAGCAGGTTCGGGAAGTCGCGGAGATGGTCAATATAATCACCGTACGTCAGAAAGAGCAGCTTGGACTGGGCCATGCCGTTTTGTGCGCCAGGGAAGTAGTTAAAAATGAACCTTTTGCGGTAATGGTCGGGGATGATCTTCTTTTCAGTTCAGATTCGGCTATACGTCAGCTGGTTGATGTGGCCAGAAACGAAAACATGCCTGTCGTTGGGGTGGTTGAAGTTCCCGAGGACCGTGTCTCGCAGTATGGGATTATCCAGGGAGAAGAGTTTGCGCCGGGAATGTATCGCGTTCGCCAGGTTTTTGAGAAACCGGATCCGGCAAAGGCTCCGTCCAGGCTGGCCATAGTCGGTCGATATGTACTGACACCGGAGATTTTTAACTATCTTGAAGACTTGGAACCCGGACATGGCGGTGAGATTCAGCTTACCGACGCCTTGCAGGCTTTGGCTAAAAACCACAGGCTTTTGGCCGTTAAAATGACCGGGCAGCGTTTTGATATAGGAAACTGGGTCGATTATCTAACTGCGAACATATATTTTGCCATGCGCGACGAGGAACTGCATGACGATCTGGTCAAAAGTCTGCGGGAGCTTCTGCCCTGATGCGTTCTTTATTGTTGTCTTTAATGATTGTTTTGTTTGGAGGAACATCTCTGGCTTTTTTCCCTGAAGCAAAACAAATTCAGCAGGACCTTGAGGAAAATTATGGACGCTTGACTTCGGTTCAGGCCGAATTTGTTCCCGGCAAAGCAGATGATTTGGTCTGGAGGGTCTGGCAGAAAGGATCACTGTGGCGGATGGAATGGGTGGATTCGCGAGAAAACGGTCTTGTCTTTGCCGCGGTGGGAAAAGGCGATACAGTCCGAGCTGTTTATCCCCGGGATGTCAAAACCGGACCTGCTCCGACATGGATATTGGTTCAATTTGCCGACCTGATTGCAGATCGCGGTTTTAATCCGGATACAAAAGAATATGCTTTTCTGGACGACAGGCCGAGCATAGTGTTCGGCTATGTGGGAGCAAATAATGGCGTTTATCGTTTTTGGGTGGACAATGAGAACAAGGTTCCCTTGCGTTTGGATCACGGCTCAGAGCGCTATTTACAATGGTGGAATTTCAGTAGCCTAGGCAATTATCTTCTGCCGCGAAATATGGAATTACATTCCGGTGAGCGAAACGAAAAGTTCAGAATTAATTGGACCGGCGTGAATGTTGATTTGCCCGCTGAGTTGTTTTCGGCAGCCAAATTCCGGGCTAGATTTAAAAGTTCAGGGCAAAGCAAAATACCGAAAGTCGTCCGCTTTTCAAATGAGTTTTTTTTCGCTTTGCTTCCGGGCTAATTATATGTCTTATCCTGCAAAATTCAATTTTTATGTTCACTTAATTTAAAATGCCTCATAAATTATGGACCGTTGTTCTTCTGTCTTCACCGTATTCCAAGCTTACCTATAAAGTTCCTGACTACTTCCCGACCGATAATTTTCTGCCCGGGATGCGGGTGATAGTTCCCCTTGGCGGTGGGAATTCACTCCGAATAGCTGTCTTGCTGCATAGGGAAGATTTTTTTTCCGGAAAAAAACTGAAAACAATTTTCTGGCCTCTGGAAAGAGAGCCGGTTCTCAGCGAGTGTTATCTGGATTTAGCGCGTGATTTGTCCCGCCGACATTTATCCTCTCCTGGCAGGGTACTTGCCAGTATGCTGCCCCGACAATTAAAAGAACAGCCTGCCTGTCTTAAAGTTTATTCCGGAAATAATAAAAAGTTTAAAATTAAAGAAGTGTTTAATGACAGTGAACTGAGAGAATGGTGCGCTTTTAAATGGCGTGCCGGAAAAATTGATTTTCCGGCTTTTAAGCCGCGTGACTATGCCGGAATTTTGGATACAAACGTTGAACCGCCCTGGCCATTACTTCCAAACGCTATAAAGCAGCGGGAAGTTATGGATTATATCTGGACAAATGGGGCATGCAGCAAAGCCGAGGTTGTTCATAATTTCGGGCCCGGAATATATCCGGTTTTGCGCCGGCTGCAGGAAAAAAAAATGCTTGTTCCCGTGGAGGCGGATAATGAACCGGTCGGATCGGAATACGCGTGTTCCACGCCGGACTTGACCGGGCAACAGGATGATGCCCTGAAGCGGATTCGTCCCGGTTTATGGTCGGAAAGACCGAGTTGTTCCGCCTTGCATGGTGTAACCGGGAGCGGCAAGACCAGGGTTTATATTGAATTGGCCCGCGAAACGCTGGCGGCAGGTGGAAATGTACTTGTTCTCGCTCCAGAAGTGGCTTTGGCCAGACAACTGTATTTGGCCATGCGGGCTCAAATTAACGAATATGAAATTTTTTTACAGCATGGCGGCCTGACCCCTTCGGTACGGACGGAAATGTTCTTGCGCCTTGCAAGGAAAAAAGAGCCATATCTGCTTGTGGGAACCAGATCCAGTCTGTTTATGATCACAACCCCCCCCAAACTCATTGTTCTGGATGAGGAACATGACGAATCCTTTAAACAGGATTCCAATATGACTTATCAGGCCAAAGAAGTAGCTTTTTACTGGACCGTTCAAAACAGCGGATTGCTTTTGCTGGGTTCGGCTACACCGGATATCAAAACCTATTGGGCGACAACGCAAAAGAACATTGAATTGGTCAGCATGCCGGACCGGGTCAGCGGAAAAAAGCTGCCCGAAATCGAGCTTGTCGATCTGAATGTTGACCCTCCGGCGCAAGGGCCTCTGGCCGGGTCGGTTCACCAGTCACTGATGGAAGTCCTTGATCGTGGCGAACAGGCGATCATAATGCATAACCGGAGAGGTTACTCGCCGCTTCTGTATTGCCAGAATTGTCAGGAAATCGCGCGATGCCCTGATTGCCATGTGAGCCTGACCTACCACAAAAAAAGAAATGCGCTGCTTTGCCATTATTGCGGAGCTACCGCTTCTTTTCCTCTTGTATGCAGGCATTGCGGCTACAGCTCCTTCATTCCCCTTGGAGAAGGGACGGAAAAACTGGAGGAATATTTTCGAGTCCATTTGAACAATATTGATGTCCTCAGGCTGGACCGGGATAATGTCCGTAAGAAGGGCAGGCTCGAGGAAATTCTTTCTGATTTTTCGGAAAAGAAAGCGCAGATTCTGGTCGGCACTCAGATGATAAGCAAGGGACATAATTTCCCTGGAGTAACTTTAGTGATTGTCGTCGATGGCGATCTGGGACTCAATCTTCCGGATTACCGGGCCACGGAAAGGGTTTTTCAAATGCTCGTTCAGGTTGCGGGCCGGGCCGGGCGCGGAGAGTCTCCCGGAAAAGTTCTTATTCAGACCAACAATCCGAGTCATTATTGCTGGCAGCATATCAAGCGAGGGGATTATGACTCTTTTTTCGTGGAGGAAATCCGTCGCAGGAAGAAGTTCAGCTATCCGCCGTTCTGCCGGCTTGGACTTGTCCGCTGCACCTTCCCCTGGGGATGGAGCAAAAGGGAACAGGCATTAAAGATATTTTCCGAGCTTGCAACTCAACTTGCCGAGAAATATAATCTCCGTTTATTGGGACCTGCTCCTGCTCCACTTCATAAATTGAATGGACGGGAAAGGCAGCAATGCCTGGTCAAGTCCGGAGAATGGCCGGACATCCGCCGTTTTTTTCACTACATCCGCCATGGGATGCAAAATTTTAAGCAGTGTCGGGTCACGCTTGATCTGGATCCTCTGAATATGCTTTGATTTTTGGTTTCTGTTCATCAAATTTACGCCAAAAATCCGGTGAACTTTTTTCGTGTACTGAATAGTTACGATTTTGTTAAATATACATTTAATTTGGTTGTTGGATTAAAGATAAAGGAGCAATTATGCGGGAAAAAATTTGGGACTTGATAAATTCGGATAGTTCTCGAGAAAATATGACCATAAAGGGCTGGGTTCGAACGAAAAGGGATTCAAAGGGATTTTCCTTTCTGGAATTGAATGATGGTTCGTGTTTGAAGAATATCCAGGTTATTATAGATGCCGATATCCCTACGTATCCGGTCTTGAGCGATGTTGGAACCGGTACAGCGTTATCCTTAACCGGTGATCTTGTTGAATCGCCGGGAAAAGGCCAGAAATGGGAACTAAAAGCAAAAGAGGTTATTTTGATCGGTTCCGCGGATGCAGATTATCCATTGCAGAAAAAGAGACATAGCGATGAGTTTCTGCGGGGCATCGCTCATTTGCGCCCAAGGACAAATAAATACGGGGCGATAACCAGGATACGATCGGAAACATCGTTTGCTGTGCATAAATTTTTTCGTGACCGTGGCTTTAGTTATATTCATACGCCGATTATTACCGGTTCCGATTGTGAAGGGGCTGGAGAAATGTTTCAGGTGACTTCACTTGATCTTGATAATGCACCGAAAAAGAAGAGCCGCGTAGATCTAGAGCAAGATTTTTTTGGGCGCAGAGCCGCATTGACTGTTTCCGGACAGCTTTCGGCCGAGTCTTTGGCATGTGCTCTCGGGGACGTTTATACCTTCGGACCAACGTTCAGGGCTGAAAATTCCAACACCCCGAGACATGCCGCGGAATTTTGGATGATTGAGCCGGAGATGGCCTTTGTCGATTTAAAGGAAGATATGGATATTGCTGAAGAATTTAGCAAAGAGATTATTTCCGATGTGCGCAGAAATTGTCCTCAGGATTTGGAGCTTTTTACCCGTTTCGTGGATAAAAACCTGGCGGATCGTTTAGATTGTATCCTGAATAATGAATTTGCCAGGGTTTCTTACACAGAAGCGATTGACATCCTTGGAAAATCCAAAGCCAAATTCGAGTACTCGCCAGATTACGGGGTCGATTTACAAACTGAACACGAAAGATATTTAAGCGAAGTTCATTTTAAGCGTCCGGTTTTTGTTCATGATTATCCCCGGGAAATAAAGCCTTTCTATATGCGGGTAAACGATGATGAAAAAACCGTTGCTGCCATGGATCTTCTGGTGCCCGGTGTCGGGGAACTCATAGGCGGCAGTCAGCGCGAAGAGCGTCTGGATGTTTTGAAAATAAGGATGAAGGAAACCGGTATTTTTGAAGAGGATTACTGGTGGTATTTGGATCTCAGGCGCTTTGGCAGTGTCCCGCATTCAGGATTTGGTCTGGGTTTTGAAAGATTGCTTATGCTGATTACCGGAATCAGCAACATCCGGGATGTGATCTCCTTTCCTAGGACTCCGAAAAGTTTAGAGTTTTAATTCAGCAAATTTAGTTAGTTGTATAGATATTTAAAGAAGTTTTCAAAAACCAATTGACAATGTCAGTCAAAAGGATTTAGAGACTCGCTTCTTGGCGGCGCGGA
>JBNJHA010000009.1:0-59240 GCA_051748085.1 Thermodesulfobacteriota bacterium | reverse complement strand
TTAATACTATAATTTCCGTATACTTGATTAGCTGAAGGCTGTCCAGACCGGATACAAAAATATTGCGCCTTAAACAGATCCAATTTTACCGTTCACCGGTTTTGACAAAACTTGCATCCAAACTTAAGATTAACAAATTGGTAACTATTCAGCACACGAAAAAAAATTCAAACGATTTGCCTACCAATTGAATTATAATATAATTATCAGACATAAATCAAAAAAGAACAATTTCCGGATCGCAGTCAATAAGCATCAAAACATTCTAGGGGCCAAACCATGATTGACAGGAACGAAGCTTTGCAGATTTTGAACTCCGAACTGGGGGCGGAACGCAACCTGATAAACCACAGCCTGGAAACCGAAGCGGTAATGCGCGCCCTGGCCGAACATCTGGGGAAGGAAATCGAATTGTGGGGCATAACCGGTTTACTGCACGATATTGACTATCCCCAAACCAAAAACAGTCCGGACCGACACGGCCTGGACGGTGCGGCAATGCTTGCCGACAAACTCCCGCAGGAGGCCTTGCAAGCCATAAAGGCCCACAATTCGGAACACACCGGCGTACAACCGCAAACTGAATTTGATTTTGCCCTGCGCTGCGGGGAAACGGTAACGGGTTTGATCTCGGCAAGCGCCTTGGTCCGCCCGCAGAAAATGACGGGCATGAAGCCGAAAAGCCTGAAGAAAAAAATGAAGGACAAGGCGTTTGCCGCATCCGTTAATCGGGAAACAATAAAAGAATGCCGTCAAATAGGCATGGAGCTGACTGACTTTTTAACCCTGGCCATATCGGCTATTGCCGGCATAGCCGACCAGGTCGAACTTGCCTGAAAAAAGCAATTTGAAGCGCTTCGTGTTAAAATTCACCCTTAGCCGGAGAAAAATTCATGTTCGCAAAAATTACCGTATCCTGCCTGTTATTCCTTTTTTTAACGCCCGCTTCCGCAGCGCATGCTCAAGAACCCGTCACAGACATTTCCCAAAGCATAAACCATTTAAAAAAAATATCCGCTGAAAATCCCCCGGAACTGAATACCGAACGAATCGCCCCCTTGATACGTCTCGCGCTGGACGAATCCCGCCGGGAGGAAGAGTTGCCAAAATTGAACGGAATGTCCGGAGCCTTTTACAAATTCGATGTTCCGGCCACTGTATCCGACATCATCCGCTACGGCTATAACCCAGAAATGCCTTCCTATGTATTGCGTCCGTCCTGCGTAAGGTACTCCAACTGGAAAGAAACATACGCCGATCAAAGCAATACAGACTTTTCCACTCTCTGGGAGAAGGCGGATAATCCGCCTTCGAACCCGCTCATCATCCAGGGGCTTGAATACGAGGAAATTACTCCGGACCACTCTTCCGGGGCCTACTACGGCTATGACCAGTTCAGGACTCTTGCTCTTTTTGAATCCCAAAACGCTACCGTTTTTTTATCTATCTGCCTGCAGGATCAGAAATCCTCGGTTGGCCAAAAAGGAGAAATTCTCGGCAATGATACGGACTGGAACTATTTCTATTCCGGTGAAAAAGGCATCACCAAAACAGGTTTGAGTTGGGCGGATTCTTATATTTACTCTGCCTTTACAATTACATTGTATATTCAAAAACCGGACGAGACAGAAAGCATTTGTGTATGTTTAAACTGGCTGGATGCGGGCTGGATGGGTATGAACTTTGTCAAGTCAAAGCATATCACAGAAGGTTTAAAACGCTTTGCCAGGGATTTACATACAATTTTTTCTTCCCAAAAACTGCCGGCAGCGGAGAAAATTACAGCCTTTCAAAAAAAACTCGCTGACTGCCCGGAAAAAAAGATTACGAAAATATACCAGGAAATACTCTCCAATCTATGCGCCGAATTTGAGGGCGATCTATTGCGGGAATACTGCCCGCAAATTAACAACTCAAAATTTGCGAAAAAAGTTCCCAGGAAATATATGGAGAACCGGATTGGACTGCTGCGATTAAAAAAATGGCTGGGCCGAGACGAATCTTCGCCGGATATCCCCGAATCAATCTGCCAGGAATCTTCCGCAAATAATACGTTTCAGGGGCAAAATTAAAGCAAAACTCAACCCCGTCTGAGACGGTGAGTCCGCAATTAATCACCATCCGTTCGCCAAAAAAAATAAACCGTTCATTGATCAATTTTTCCTTTAAGCGAGTCAGGTCTTAATGCAAGCTGATATTTTTTGACTTACCGTCTTGACCGCAAAACAGGATTAAGGCATAGCCACTTGAGCGCACTACTGCATGTGTATCGCAATCGGGGGATTCTGGAGTACATCTTTAAAAAACACACCGTTTCCAGAATATTCCCTTTTATCCCCGGACCAGCGAATCCGGAAAGAACAGGCATTATTAATAACGGCCCGGAAAAAATACAGGCCGAAAACACGAATAACAAGAAATTTGCTGAACAGACACAATCAAAGATGATTTTCTGAATAAAAGCGGCTCTACGAACTTGCGACAAATAGCCCGTTTGGGGTTAGGAAAATTACATTAACCTACTTAAAAAGAGAGGGGGTAGTTGATGCAAGAATTTTTAGGATCGATCAGTAGTTTCGTATGGGGGCCGGTGACTATCGTCCTCCTGGTCGGCACAGGCGTTCTGATCACGCTAATTGTGCCTTTCATCCAGTTGCGCAAGTTCGGGTACGCGTGGAAACTTATTTCCGGCAAGTATGACGACCCCAAGGACAAGGGGGAAATCACTCATTTTCAAGCCCTGAGTGCCGCGCTTTCCGCGACCATAGGCACGGGAAATATTGCCGGCGTGGGCACGGCGGTCGCCCTTGGCGGCCCGGGTGCCGTCTTCTGGATGTGGATCACCGCGATTTTCGGCATGGCCTTGAAGTACGGCGAATGCCTTCTTTCCCTGAACTACCGCACAATTCATGCCGATGGGGTAGTTGGAGCCGGCCCCATGTATTACCTTGAAAAAGGACTTGGACAAAAATGGCTGGGAGTCCTCTTTGCCATTTTTGCCGCCATAGCCTCTTTCGGTATCGGAAACATGGTTCAGGCCAATTCAGTAGCCGAACCGGTCCAGACCTATTTCGGCATTCCCAAACTGTTTACCGGTTTGATTATAGGCATACTGGTCTTCGCTGTTATCGTGGGCGGGATCAAGCGCATCGGACAGGTAGCCAGCCGGCTGGTTCCGATCATGGCTATATTCTATATTTTAGGCGCGCTTGTGGTTATCATTATGAATATCGGAGAAGTCCCGGCTGCTTTCGGCGTGATATTCAGTGACGCTTTTACTGGAACGGCCGCTACCGGCGGATTTGCCGGTGCCGCGGTAGCCCAGGCCATCCGTTTTGGTGTGGCCCGCGGCGTATTCTCCAACGAGGCCGGTCTCGGAAGCGCCCCGATCGCCCACGGCGCGGCCAGAACCAAGGAACCGGTCCGCGAAGGCCTTGTAGCCATGCTTGGACCCTTTATCGACACAATCGTTATCTGCACCATGACTGCCTTGGTAATCATTCTTACCGGCGCTTTTACTACCGGGGAAACAGGTGCGGATCTCACAGCCAAGGCCTTCAACATCGGACTCCCCGGTCCCGGCGGTTATATCGTGGCTATCGGCATCATATTCTTTGCCTTTTCCACTGCCATCAGCTGGTCATACTACGGAGACCGTTGTATTGACTATCTTTTCGGACAAAGGATGGTCATGCCTTATCGCATTTTGTACTGCATATTATTGCCGGTCGGTGCGTATGTTAAGCTGGCAACCGTATGGACGATATCCGATATATTCAACGCTCTGATGGCCTGGCCCAACCTGATCGGCCTGATCTTCCTGAGTCCGGTCATTATCCGGCTGACCAAGGAATATTTCAGCGATCCGCAACGGGTTAACCCGCCCAAATAACCTTAAAAACAAAAAAATTAAAAACCCCGGCGGTCATTTGACTGACGGGGTTTTTTTTACTGCTGAGAAATGAGACAAAACGGATTCGTCTCAAGAATCTGTGCAATGCATCAGTTTGTTGGCATTTCTTTCTTCGGGATCGTAATCGCTATCGGGATTATAATCGAATCCATAAGCTGAGGGTTCTACCTGTACCGAATGACATACTCTTTCGATTTCGATAGCGATCCCGATTTCGATTTGGATTTGGATTATCCCAACGGTTAGTCAACTCAATAATTTTTAATAAAAACATTTAAATTCAGAGCATTAATTATTGCTTGCAGGTTCCGGGCAACAAAATTCTGCACGGATTTATGTGAGGAGCCAAAAAATAGGTACCCAATCAGGCCATTAAAAAAATTTGCTGAACAGATACTGAATAATCACAAAACTATCAAAAATCCTTGGAGTAAATTTCCTGCAATATTTCTCCGCCACCGGCGTTTAAAACCTCTTTGGCCAATCTTTCGCCCAGCGCAAATGCCTCTTTGGGTTTTCCTGCAGACTCTTTAAATATATATTTGTCTCCGGTTTCATCAGCAACTAATCCGGCCAGATGCAGGCTGTTTCCTTTCAGTCTGGCATGGGCGGCAATAGGTACCTGACATCCGCCATCCAGCCCGGTCAGGAACCCGCGCTCCGCAAGCACGCAAAATCGTGTATGCGGATCATCCATAAAACCCAAAAACTCATCCAGGTCATCTCTATCCTTGGAATACTCGATCCCCAGGGCCCCTTGGGCCACGGCCGGGAAGAAATCCGGCGGGACAAGGGATTGTTCGTGGGCAGCTTCGATTCCCAGCCTGCGCATCCCGGCGGCAGCAACCACAATCGCGTCAAAATTTCCTTCCTTTAATTTCCGGACCCGCGTATCCAGATTTCCACGCAGGGATTCAACCTTAAGGTCCGGACGAACATGCAATATCTGCGCTTGTCGGCGCAGACTGGACGTTCCGACTATTGCCCCTTCCGGAAGTGTTTTCAGCTCATAGTCCTTATTGGTAAGCAGCAAATCATACCATTGTTCGCGCTGCGGTATAACGCCCAGTTTCATGCCCTGGGGCAATGTCGTTGGGACATCCTTCATGCTGTGAACCGCGATATCAGCTCGGCCGTCCAACAATGCTTCCTCAATCTCCTTTACAAAAAGCCCTTTGCCCCCGACTTTGGCCAGCGGCACATCCAGAATCTTATCCCCCTGGGTGGTAATTTTTAAAAACTCAACTTCAAGGCCGGGGTAACGGCCAGTAAGCAGGGAGGCAATATGTTCCGCCTGCCACATGGCCAATTTGCTCTTGCGGGTGGCTATGGTTATTTTGGATAAATTCATGGGTCAGCTTCCGCAGGACGAGCAATTCTTGCTGCTGCAGGCGGCGCAACCGCCCTGGCCTCTGTCCGTAATCGCATTCGATGACGGCGAACCCTGAACTATGGGACCACCGGTTTTTATTCTGCAGCAGGAAAGCAATCTTTCAGTTTTGGTTCCCGAACAATGCGGACAGGAAACCTCGTCACCGCATCCAAACACTAATTCCTCAAACTGCTTGCCGCATTCCTGGCAAACAAACTCATATATGGGCATAATACCTCCATTTCAAAAAATTTGCTGAATAGATACATTACAATTCGAGTTCACCAACGGCTTCAAACAAAAAATGATCGACCAGATAACAGATCATGTGTCCCGCCGCTATGTGTACTTCCTGGATGATGGGCGTATCGTCACTGGGAATTATAAGTCCGAATTCGCAAAATTCAAGTATTGACCTTCCGCCGGAGCCGGTCATGCCGACCGTAATTATCTCCTTTTCCCGGGCCTGAATCACGGCTTCCCTGACGTTTGGACTGTTGCCTGAAGTACTGATGCCGACAAGCATGTCCCCTTCGGAACCCAACGCCTTCACCTGTTTGGCAAAGACCTCCATAAAGCTGTAATCGTTGCTTATTGCCGTGAGAATGGAACTGTCGGTGGTCAGGGCCAAAGCGGGCAGGGGGGGGCGTTCCATGCAAAAACGATTTACAAATTCCGCGGCCAGATGTTGACAATCCGCTGCGCTTCCTCCATTGCCGCAAAACATTATTTTTCCTCCACGGGCAAGGCATACGGCCGCAGCTTTGGAAAGAGAAATAAGTTTTTCCCCGTTTTCCGAAAAAAACTGATTACGGACTTCACTGCCCAGAATACTATGTCTATGCACGATATCTAAGGCTGTTTTGCTCATAAATTTTCCATTGTAATGCTTGTATTGTCTCTAATTTATCCGGCTATTGACCAGTATAACATGACTGTATATGCAAGATGACTGCGTGTACGTCAAAAAAATAAGCTTTACAACACCATTTGTCCAGACACCCAAAAATCGCTTTTTGATCAAAAGGTAACCGATCACCAAAAAAACAACCCCATATGCCTTCAGACACAAAACAGGACAACATAATACTCATAGGAATGGCCGGCACCGGAAAGACCACTCTGGGCGCGAAACTGTCCGGGCATCTGTCCTGGTCTCACCTGGATACGGATTACCTGCTCCAGGCCTGGTGGGGAATTCCGTTGCAAAGCCTTCGTGACTGGCTGGGCCTGGAAAAATTTTTGCTCGCCGAAGAACAGATGCTCACCCGGCTCAATGTCAACCGATGCGTAATCTCCACAGGCGGGAGCGTCGTCTATGGTCAAAAAGGCATGCAGCACCTTAAAAAAATGGGCCGGATCATTGAACTCTACGCCGAACTGGAGATAGTCCAGACTCGGGTGAAAAATCCAAATTCCCGCGGACTGGCCATAAAAAACGGGCAAACTTTGACTGATCTCTATTACGAGCGTAAACCACTGTACGCGGCATACGCCGACCAACGCGTGAATACCGGAAATTTGGAACCCGAAGACTGCATCAAAGAAATAACGGCATGGCTAAAAAAATAAAAAGGCAATCCCCCCGCAAGATATTCCTCGAGTTGGAAGATCTTTATTCCCGCATGCAGAACGAATACATAAAAATTGCCGCGGATATTGGTCTGGATTGCGCGACCTGCTCCGACAATTGCTGTACCAGCTATTTTCAGCACCACACATACATAGAATGGGCCTATTTATGGAAAGGGCTTAAAGCCTGCGACAAGGGCCTCCGCACCCGGATTCTGGAACGCGCGGACAGCTATGTCCGGGAAGAAGAAAAACTGATCAGCGCCGGTCAGCGGCCGGACATCATGTGCCCGGTCAATGAAGAAGGCTGGTGCGCTCTTTATCCGTACCGGCTGATGATCTGCAGAATGCACGGCATTCCCAACAGTCTGACAACTCCTGACGGCCGATTCATGCAGTTCCCGGGTTGTTTCATGACCCAGGAACTGATCAAAAATAAGGAAAAGGGGCCGGTCATGGATAGAACGCCTTATTATACGCAACTGGCAGGACTTGAAATGAACTTTCTCGGACCCAAAATTAAAAAGCTGCCCAGGGTAAATATGACCCTGGCCCGGATGATCATGGCCGGCCCTCCGAAATTAACGGTCTGACCCAGCAGGAATAATTAAAAAATCATGGCAACTATTGACTGCATTAAAAGTTCACCGGATTTTTTGCTGAAAATTTGCTAAACAGATACACATCATGCACACAAATCATTATATGCCATCCCCGGCTTGGCCCGGGAAAAAATCGATCCCTGGGGACAATGCCGCTTCATCAAGGCGCCGCATGCCGCTATTTAGCAAAACTCTTGTCCTGCTCTGCGCACTGTTCCTTTGCGCCTGTTCTCACCTGAGCGTCGGTCATTTACATAAAAACATACTGCACCCGGACTTAAACCAGGAATTATTGAGCAAAAATCTGAAATTTGATTATACTGCCAGGCTCACAGCGGATAAATGCCGCATAACGGGAACCGCCTATCCGCTTCAAACATACTTGCCCGGCTGGGCGGTGTTTGTTCAGGACATGACTTTGTTCGCCTATTTATCCGACTCGGAAGGACACATCCTGTCCAGTTCCACACAAACATATCTGCCCCACAAGCTAAAAACCAAACAGGGCAATAAATTCAATTTCGTCCTCGACACGAGCATGATAGCGGATAAAAAAAACGTGTTCGTCTCCTTTGGGTACAATCTGAAATTAACCAGCGAACGTTACTCTGCACAAAACATCTTGGGTTCTGATTTATTGGGCGACGGACCGGATACTTTTTTCGCCCGCGAAGGAGCGGTTTTATATTAGTTTCCATCCGGAAATTTTTTAATTGCCGGATAAGAACCAACTATTCAGCACCCGGAAAAAAGTTCATCGGATTTTTTGCGTAACTTTACGCAAGGCCGCCCGTTTTTCTTAGGTACTCCAAGCTGAACAAATACCCGGAGAGGACCCAATTAATTGTAACTGCCCAAGTAAAAAACCATTTACGAATGAAAACAGCCAGGTTTTTCGGATTCAATTCGAACAGGAGGAAGTAGGGACTCCCTTCTGACCCATAGTAAAAGAGGTTACAATTTTCTTTGCCTGTTCGGTCCTTTTCCATTCCTCAAACGCTTCCTCCCATTTATGAAAGGGCAGAAAATTTTCATCCAATTGCTGTTCATGCAGCGACACCCACATATTAAACACTTCCACCTCGGCCCTGAAACCGGCACTGTTCATAATTTCCGGAACTATTCCCAAATTGTATTTAGTCCCATCGTATTTCTCCCCAATAAATTCCACAATGGCTTTTTGCGAAGCCTCCGGAGTCAGGTTTATGCCGGTCATATTTTTTATTAGATCGGTCAACTCCCCATATTCTTCATTGATTTTATCCATCTGCTCTTCGGATAAAGCGACTTGCAACTTACCATCGGTTTCCTGCAAAAAATAAAAACGAATCCATAATTCAAATTTAAATACACGTGAAAGCTCTTTTAAGACTTTTTTCTTTTTGTTGACATCCATAATCAGCTCCTTGTTAATTGATTAAATAAAAAAAATATCCTTATAATTAAACATACCAAACATACTCCAAACAAAAATCATTACTTACAATTTAATACATCATTGACATCTTATAATTCTACCATTATGCATTACTTTAAATTTTCGTATAAAAATACGCAGGGAGGTCACAACATGGAAGATTACTTGAAACAAGCTCTTGAAATTGTCAAAGCACAGGCCTCGGTTCGCAATATGACTGAAGAAGAAATAACTTCGATGGTCAAATCGCTTGCCGAAGGCATCAAAAAGGTAGCCGAAGGAAGTACAGGCGAACAGACCAAACAGGAACCCGCAGTCGATCCCAAAAAGGCAATACGCGAAAAAAGCGTAATCTGTCTTGAATGCGGAAAATCATTCAAGGTTCTAACCAAGAGGCATCTAGCGTCCCACGGCCTGACTCCGGAGGAATACAAGGAAAAATGGGGATACAAGAAAAATACATCTCTTGTTGCCAAAGCCCTTGCTAGAGAACGCCGCAAAAAAATGCAAGACATGAGATTATGGGAAAAGAGACGTAAATAACCTTAATTTAAAACGTTACACATTTAAAAAGTGAGGCTTCGGCCTCACTTTTTTATTATTTATGCCCCTGGTTTTAATATTTTATTACATCTCAGATTTTGTCTACGCTTTTCTATTCACATGCCCCTTTTGGAAACTAAAAACGACTTGTTCGGTTTAAAAAAGAATTTTTGCCGCATTTTTTGGTTCGTCTCAGGAATCTGTGCAGTACATTTTAAATTTTTGTTAAATCAAGATACGGGACCCCGATGAGGAATCCAGAAAGTAACCACGGCCAAGTTCACCGGCGCGCAGAATAAGCGTCCAATGCATCCGTTTGTTGGGATTTCTTTCTTCGGGATCGCAATCGCTATCGGAATCGACCCCATAAGCTGCGGGTTCCTAGTACACCGAATTATATATTCTTTCGATTTCAATAGCGATCCCGCTTTCGATTTGGATTTGGATCATCCCAACGGCTAGGCAACTCAATGATTTTTAATAAAAACATTTAATCTCAGCGCATTAATTATTACTTGCAGGTTCCGGGCAACAAAATTTTGCACAGATTTATATGAGGAGCCAAATTTTCTCTTGATAACACAAAAATCAGTATATATAGCCAGCACATCATGAGCAAAAATTTAATAATAGTAGAATCTCCGGCCAAGGTAAGGACAATCAGCAAATTTCTGGGCAAGGATTATATGGTTGAAGCCTCCGTGGGGCATATCCGGGATCTTCCGGTTAAAAACCTCGGGGTGGATGAGGAAAATGATTTCGCCCCGGAATATCAAACCATAAAAGGCAAACAAAAAGTCGTATCCCAGCTCAAAAAAGCCGCGGCCAGGGCAGACAAAATATTTCTGGCCCCTGATCCGGACAGGGAAGGTGAAGCTATCGCCTGGCACATAGCGCAGGTCGTCAAAAACGAAAACAACAGGCTGAACCGCATCCAATTCAATGAAATTACCGCCCGCGCAGTCCGCGAGGCGCTGAACAATCCAAGGGATCTCGACGAAAATCTGTTTGATTCTCAACAAGCCAGAAGAATACTTGATCGGCTCGTAGGATACAAAATTTCCCCTCTTCTCTGGAAGAAAGTAAAAAGAGGCCTCTCAGCCGGGCGGGTTCAATCCGTCGCCCTGCGTCTTATCGTGGACCGGGAACGGGAAAGACAGGCTTTTACCCCGGAAGAATACTGGCTTTTTAAATCGATTTTACAGGCATCGGGCGGTCAATTCGAGACGGATCTCTGGAAGGTGGACGGCAAAAAGCCGGCTATCGCCGACAAGGAGCAGGCCGACAAGCTTTTTGCGCAGCTTGAGAACGCCACTTTCAATGTAAAAGAAATAAATGAAAAAGAGCGCAAGCGTCAGCCCAAACCGCCTTTCATTACCTCGACCCTGCAGCAGGAAGCCAGCAGCAAACTGCGCTTCTCGGCTAAAAAAACCATGTCCACGGCCCAAAGGCTTTATGAAGGGGTTGAGCTTGGAAACCGGGGTACAACGGCTCTTATCACCTACATGCGTACCGATTCCGTGCGGGTCGCCCGCGAAGCCCAGGAAACGTCCAGGGCCTGGATCAAGGAAAACATGGGTGCTGACTATTGCCCCCCCAGGATTCGCAATTTTAAGGGAAAAAAATCCGCTCAGGACGCGCACGAAGCAATTCGCCCCGTTGATCCGACTATAACTCCGGAAAGCATTAAATCTTACCTGCCGGCTGATCAATTCAAATTGTATTCGCTCATCTGGGCCAGGTTTACCGCTTCTCAAATGGCGGATGCCGTATTCTGGGACACTGTGGTCATTGTCCAGGCCAAAAACACGCTCTGGAGAGCCAAGGGCGAAAGGATCACCTTTCCCGGATTTCTCGCGGTCTATAAGACAAAAGAAGCTGAAAAAGCCGTTCAGCTCCCGGCGCTTACCGAAAATGAAAATCTGGACTTGATCAAGCTGACAAAAGAACAGAAATTTACCCAGCCTCCGGCAAGATTCACCGAAGCCTCCCTGGTCCGCAAACTGGAAGAGCTGGGTATCGGCCGTCCCTCAACATACGCGGCAATCATTTCCACGATCGCGGAAAGAAATTATGTGCTGCTGGAACAGCGGCAGTTCGCGCCGACTGAACTCGGTTGCGCGGTAAACGATCTCCTGGTTCGCCATTTCCCGGAACTCATGGACGCGAAATTTACAGCCAAATTGGAGAACGATCTGGACACGGTCGCCTATGGGAAAAAGAACTGGGTGGAACTGCTCAAGCAATTCGGCGCGTATCTGTATCCGGCCCTGAAAAAAGCCAAGGAGGAAATGGCGGAGCTCAAAGCGGGCATTGAAACCGACATAAAATGCAGCGAATGCGGTAGAAACATGCTGATCAGATTCGGAAAAAACGGAGCGTTTTTGGCCTGCTCGGGCTATCCCGAATGCAAGAATACCTCCGACTTCACCCGGGATGAAAAAGGCAATATCCAGCTTGCCGAACGTCCTCGGCAGGAACTGGAAAAAGTCGGAACCTGTCCGAAATGCGGCAAGGATCTGGTGATAAAAAAAGCCCGGACCGGAAGCAGATTTATCGCCTGTACCGGCTATCCGGATTGTAGATACACCCAATCCTTTTCAACGGGCATAAAATGCCCGAACGAAGAGTGTTCAGGAGAGCTGGTTGAAAGAAGTTCCAAAAAAGGCAAGATATTCTATGGTTGCAGCAAATATCCCGATTGTACCTATGCTACCTGGGATTACCCGGTGAATAAAAAATGTCCTGAATGCGGATCTCCCATCCTGGTGCTCAAAAATACCAAAGCCAGGGGAGAACATCTGGCGTGCCCGCAAAAGGGTTGCAATTATCGCCAGGAAAATGAAGAAGAATAGATTATATGCATATTTCGTATTTGCGGGCAAAATCCTGCGGCAGATAGGACTCTTTGGCCTTGCGCAACCCGGGATCTCCCAGGTCCTGTTCCCGGTTGACCCATTCATAGCCTCCGCCGGACCTGCTCAAAAAAAGTTGATTGATCGCCTGATACACGCCTTTATACTGCGGGCAGCCCTTTTCAAAATGAATGACCAGCGTTTCCGGATTCAACCCTTCGGCAACGGTATAGGCGATCATATGGCCGTCCAGTAGCAGACCGGCCCCAAAAATGCCGCGTATCTCCTCCCAATCGTGAAAGACCCTCACTATCGCGCTGTTTTCAGCCTCCAGGGCCTCGGAATCCTCGCATTCCTTCCAGAGACACCATTCGGACTGCAAAGTCAGTGCGTTTTCGACCATTTCAACATCTAATTGCACATATTGAAAATCATATTTACGCAAAAATTGATTCAACAAATTTTTCTTCTTGTGCAATTTGTTGCCCTTGAGTCGCACCAATTGTTCCACCGGATATAAATAATCCCAATGGTCTTTGGCTTCATTCAATGAAATCCCCGGCAACTGCTCCTGCCAGAGATGCGCCAGGTCAAACGGTATGCGGGTAAATTTGCCGCCGAGCTGCATCTCGGAAAAGATACCCGCCCAATCCTGTTCCCAGCGGCCTATTGGCGCCCAGAAAATTTTTTCCGGGACCGTCTGACACAGCCACACAAGATTACGCCCGGGATCAAAAGACCACTGCAAACCATACTCCGCAGCCCAACCCCATAAATTGGCGAAACTGTAATCCGACGCATTTGTATTGCATAATTTCAGTAAATTTAAATAATCCTCTTGCCTGCTTAGAGAAATCGATTCAAAAGTCATGCTTATCATCATCCATTGCTGCTTAATTATTTGATAACTATTCAATTTCCATCCGGAAATGGCCCTTTTCCAGTTTACCGGATTTTTTCGCAAATTTGCGGCAGGCCGCCCGGATCCATTCCAATATGCCTTTCCGTGCCGCTTGTCGACCGGCAGACATGCACAAATAGCGGAAACCCGACGCTGCGGACAAATTTTATTCGAGTATAAAATGTGAGTTTTTTAACCGCCCGCTTCGCTCAAGGCGCAAAGGTCGGCAAAAAAATATTGACGTCTCCCCCTCCTCTGACATAATTGGCCTCGGCTTCAAATTGGTTATGTGCTTTTTACTGGGTCTTAGAAAACCACAGGCTGAAAGCATGAGGAGCAAAAAATTTGCTGAACAGATACAATCTGGTGAACTATTACAACAAAATAAACTTTATGCCAAAAACACCATGACTCGATTATTGAACATCAAGGAAATAACCTTTTCCCCCTTATGGAATCTCGGCCTGCTGACAATGGCGTCCTTTATAATAGCCCTGGCGGTAAAAGGCATCGGGCTGCCCCATCAGTTCATAGCCGGAGGCATTTCCGGGTTAAGTCTCGTTTGTCTGTACACAACTGACGCGCTGTCCCTGACTGCCTGGTTTTTGATTCTGAACATCCCTCTTTTTGCCATCGGCTTTTTTTATGTAAGCTACCGTTTTGTACTTTACAGCCTTTACGCCATGCTGCTCATTTCGTTTTTTTACGAAGTGGTGAACTGCACACTGCCGATACAGGATCCTATCCTGGCAACCCTCAGTTACGGGGCGCTTCTGGGAACCGGCATGGGGATCGGTTTCAGGACGCTGGGTTCCACCGGAGGATCAGACATAATCTCTGTCTTGCTCCAGCAGAAATACAATCTGCGAATCGGACAAACGACCTTTGTTTTTAATCTGATTGTCTTCAGCGCCGGCTTCTTTTTTCTGGAAACGGACTCGGTCCTGTATTCTTTGACCGCAGTTTTTGTAGCCTCGATAGTGGCTGAATACTTTATGGGCATGTTCAATCAGCGTAAGATGGCCCTTATAATAACCGAAATGCCGGACAAAATCGCCGAGGACATAAATCATACCCTGCACCGCGGGTCTACGTTCCTCTATGGGCGCGGCGCATATACCGGCAATGACAAAAAAATGCTCATGACCATCATCAACAACTACCAATTAAAACGCCTCGAGGAATTGGTTTTCAATCAGGACCCCAACGCGTTCGTCGTCTTTGAAAACACGTTTAACGTCATTGGACAGGGATTTTCCCGACGTAAAAAGTATTGAGCCGCCAGATATGAAAAGCACTCCCAATCCGGTTTTTCTGCTGACCGATTTCGGACTGAGCGACGTATACGCCGGACAGCTGCGAGCCGCGATCGTCGCGGTAAAGTCCGATATACCCGTTATCGATCTGACTCACGGTGTTCAACCGTTCAACATCAGACAGGCCGGTTTTTTCCTTGCGGCCAGTATAAATCACGTCCCCGAACAAAGCAGCATTGTCTGTGTAGTTGATCCCGGCGTCGGCGGCAACAGAGACATACTTCTTCTCGACTTCAAAAACCGGTGGGTCATTGCTCCGGATAACGGACTGGTTTCTCTTCTGCTCAGACAAGAAGTGGCCCGCGAATGTCTGTATCTCTTTCCAGCAAAGGACTGCAGCCGGACCTTTCATGGCCGGGACATATTTGCCCCGGCGGCCGCAAAACTATCCCTCGGGAAGGACCCGCGTGAATTGGGTGTTCCTGTTTCCGTGCGGGACATAAAAAGAGACCGCGGAATAGATCCCGAATTGTCTTCCGGAAAATTAAAATGCCTGGCCCTGCACATAGACCGATTCGGTAACATTGTTCTCAATTTAAAGCCTGCCTCAAAATGCACTGCTTCTCTGGGCCGGGTTTCGTGGTCGATCGCAAATATTCCGCTTCGTCCGGTATCTGCATACGCACAGCTGACAGAACATGAAATCGGGATACTGCCCGGAAGCCAGGGTTATCTGGAGCTGGCCATGAATAAGCAGCACGCTGGTCACCGCCTCGCCCTGGATGCTGGCCGGGAAATAGAAATAATTCTGGGTGCGGATGAATAAGCATATACAAAACTTTCGGCTTTGTCTGTCCTTTTTGACCCGGTTTTGTCCGGGGCCGATCATGGACAGGGCCGACTTCTCCAAAACACTTGTCTGGTTTGTGCCCTGCGGTCTGCTGCTGGGGCTTGTGCTTTGCCTTCCGATATGGCTTTTGCCGGACATCCCTCCACTGGCCCTGGCCTGGATGGTGGTCATGCTCGAAATTTACCTGACCCGGGGGCTGCATTGGGATGGCTGGGGCGATCTGTGGGACGGGTGGGGAAGTAATGCCCGGGGAGAGGAATTCTGGCGCATCCTGAAAGACAGTCGAACCGGAGTATTCGCTGTTCTGGCCATAACCTCGGGAATAGGCGGGGAGATAGTCCTGCTGAGCGCTGCAGACGCACGATGGACATCCGTTGTCTGGGCCATGCTTTTGGGACGACTGGTTCCAGTAATTCAGGCCTTTTTCAGCAGAGAACTCGGGCGTCCGGGTCTGGGCAGTTCCTTTTTATCCGGGGCCGGCATGGGGGTGCTTGCCTTTTCAATAATATTTGTCCTTCTGGCCGGAATTTTTCTGGTCGGTCCGTTTGCCGTGCTTATCTCGGCAACCCTGCTGACACTGATCACCTATAAATTGCATACGAGTGCCAAATCGCAGGAAGGACTGAACGGAGACTTTCTTGGAGCGGGAATAATCGCCGGTCAACTAGCTGGATTTCTAAGCTTTGTCCTCGCGTGAGTAATTACTCAGCTCACGCAAAAAATCACCGCATTGTTTGCGTACATTCGCTGCGGACAGTCCGATTTTCTTACGCCTAATGAACCATAGATTATTTTCTTCGTCGAAAAGCCAGAAAAACCAGTTCTTCCATCATAGATTCTTAATATTTCAGTCCCTGACCGGCGCGCATCTCCATGCCTGTCAAATAAGTCTCATAGCCGCCAAGCCCTTCAATTTTCTTTTTAATCCGGGGCTGAGCCAATAGACTCAAGACCATCTGCACATTGGCCTCACCCAGAATATCCTCAGCAACCAGCAAGTCATACCTTTCCCTGGCCAGCGGAATGAAATCAAGCCCCAGGGCCTTGGCGGCCGCGTAAATTCCCAATCCGCAATCAGCAATCCCGCTCATCACATTCACCGCCACCGCCATATGCGTGAATTCCTCATTTTTGTAGCCGCTGACATCCCGGGCGGAAATACCATTTTTTTGCAAATGATAGTCGAGCAGAATTCGCGTTCCGGCTCCCCGCTGCCGATTGACAAAAACAATATTTTCGCGTGTTAAATCGGTTATCTCTTTTATTTTCTTCGGATTTTTTGCCGGGACTATCAAACCTTGATGCCTCACTGCCAGATTGAACAATCGGACTCCTGCACCCGGTAAATAACGCTTCAAAAAAGAAAAGTTAAAATCCCCGGATAACGGATCAAATAAATGCGTTCCAGCCAGATGAGCGTTGCCCTCCTTGATGGCCATGAGTCCTCCCAGGCTGCCCACATGGGTGGAGGACATCCGGATCGGGCTGTTCAGCCCCATCAATTCATTGGCCAACATGTCCAGAATATTGTCGTGACTGCCGACAACCACCAAAGTTCTGTCCAGTTCCCCTTCCGGAACCAGCAGCTCGGCCGATACATCCGCATGCTCTTCCAGGCCCTCACTGTCAGCCGGCAAACGAACCATGGCCTGCGCCTTGGTCATGGACGTTATCATGCCAGCCCCGCGCGGCAGAGGAGTTGCAACGTACCTGTCCCTTACCCTGCCCACTGAAACACGCAAAAATTCTTCCATCCCCGGTCGGGAGGCCACTTTACGAGTAAGCACGGCCGGCACCGTCCGAACCTGCGGCAACATACGGCCCTGCAGCCAAAAAATGACCGGGCGCAAAATTTGTTCGAAACAAATCACCGAACTTACGGGATATCCGGGAGCCCCGAGAAGCAAGCGTCCCTTTGTGCTCCCAATCACGGTTGGTTTCCCGGGCATGGCCTTTATGCCATGAACCAGAAGCCGGCCACGTTTTGCGATGACATGCCGGGTATAATCCTTACTGCCCGCTGAGGATCCGGCCCCGACGACCACTATATGCGCGCCACGTTCAAGGGCATCATCCACGGCCTCCCCCAGCCTTTGCTCGTCATCCTTAACCGGGTCCATGCGTTTGAAATCGCAGCCCCAGGCATCGGCCATGCTGCGCAGAATCTGGGAATTGCTTTCAACTACCTGGCCGGCTTGCGGAACCGGCCTGTCATTAAAATCAACAATTTCATCTCCGGTGGGAATGAATACCATTTTGATCTTTTCATATACTTTAAGCTTCCAGATGCCGGCGGTCAAAAGTGCGCCCACGTCATAAGGGGTTATTTCGTGATTTTGCGCAAAAAGCAGTTCCGAGGCGACAATATCTTCGCCAATGCGCCGAACATGCTGCCACGGAAAAGCCGGCTTTTCCAGGGCTATTTTATGTGCATCGAGTTCATGGACATGTTCGATCATGACCACAGCATTTCTAGAGGCAGGCAGGGGATTGCCGGTATTTATCCAATCAAAGTCCCGGCCGGCTGAAAGTTCAACCGGACTGCCCTCTCTGGCCTTGAAGGTGCTTTCAGCCTTGACGGCCACCCCGTCCATGGCCGCACTGTGGAAAGTGGGAGAGGAAAACCGGGCCCAAACCGGCGCGCTTGTCACCCTCCCGGCAGCGTTTTGAGACAGAATTTCTTCCTGGGAAACAAGTGCGTTTCTGTCCACATTCTCCCGGATACTGGACAAGGCTTTGTCTATGGACACAATCTGCAAATAAATATTTCTGTTTTTGGACATATTGGCTCCTTTCAAAAAAACATATATTCCTCCGGGATCGAATGCAACAGAACAATCTCCGCGCGCCGGGACCGGGTTTAATTGGTTTCGTTTATGCGGGACAGACAGAGCTCTCTGAACATTAAGACCTGAAGATATAAAGACGGACTTCCTGGAATTTGCCGATAAACTGGCATATAATTTGAAGCTTAGCCTGCACACAAGACAGAGATTGTCGGATTTGAAAATAACTTCCGGTTGAAACTCGGAGAGAATCTCCTGAAATAATAATAAAAAACGAATCGAACTTTGGTAAAACGCTTGCCAAAAATTTGAAAATAAACAATTTACAACCACACACGCTTGTCTATGCCCAGATTCAATTTTTCACTGCAAAGAGTTCTCGACTTCCGCAAACAAAAGGAGGAACAGGCCCAAATGACCCTGGCCGCTTCTGAACGCCGGCTCAAGAACGAGCAGGCCCGTTTGGGGGAGCTCCAAAACGAAATGCGGCTTTGCGAGGCCGAATACAGAAACCGCCGTCATCTTTCTCAGGGGGATTTATGGCTATGGGGCAATTACCGCTTGCGTCTCGAAGCGGAAATCAATGAGCGGGAAAGTATAATCAGACGTATTGAAAAAAAGATAAAAAAGCAGAGAAAGGAATTGGTTGACCGCAGTAAGCAAAGAGAGTTACTGGATAAATACAAAGAAAATCAGAAAAAGGCCTTTGATTATGAGCAAAAACAAAAAGAGCAAAAAGAATTCGATGAAACTGCCACGACACGTTTTGGTTACAAGACCATGTAGAATCCTAAAAGTATTTTTGTGTATCGGGCTTGTTAAATTGACTCTTTTGGGTTTCCTTGCCCTTAATCCGGAGCAAGACGACCAGCAGAGAAAGTCGCCTGGAGTCAACCTGCCGACAATTCCGGTGGCCATAGCCGCTTCCGAAGAAAATGATCCTCCTGCCGGCCGGAATAATAGTGCAACTCAGGATGATTTTTCGGTTTCCAAAGAAATGGCACAAATCCGAGAAAAAAAAGAGAAGCTGGCGCAAAAGGAAAAGGACTTGAAATCGCTTGAAAAAGAAGTGAATCAAAAATTGGAGAGATTAAAAGAATTACAGGCGAACCTCCAGAAAATGCTGGATGAGGCCAATGTCATGAAAAATAAAAAGATAAAACATCTGGTTGATGTTTATTCCAATATGAAACCAAAACAGGCGGCTCAAGTTCTGGAAACTCTCAATCAAGATATTGCCGTCAAAATTTTGGCCGGAATGCGCGGGAGAACTGCCGGAGAGATACTGTCCTACGTGCAGGCGGACAAGGCGGCCACACTGTCGGAAGAATTAACGCGCCTGCAGGTGCCCTTTGAAAAATAAATATGCCCCGGTTCGCATTCAGACTCGCTTATAACGGACGCCGTTTCCAGGGCTGGCAATCTCAGCCCGGAGGACAGACCATTCAAGACAAGGTCGAAAAGGCTTTCTCCGTCATCTGTCGGGAACATATAAGAATTCATGCCTCCGGCCGAACGGATGCCGGTGTCCATGCCCTGGGACAGATCATTCATTGCGATCTCCCCGAAAACAAAAAAAACGTCAACTGGATGCGCGCCCTTAATTCACTATTACCTGAAGATATCTGCATGACCGGAAAATGGAGGGTAGCGGACGATTTCCATGCCCGCAAGTGGGCGATATCTAAAAAATACTCCTATACTTTCTGGACTGAACCGCGATTTGTTCTTCCGCAGCGTCGTCCTTTTGTCTGGCCGGCCGGTGAACTGAACGCGCAGGAAATATGCATGGCCTGCTCCTATCTGCAAGGCAGCCTGGACTTCGCCTCTTTCATGAACTCCGGCACCCCTGTATCCTCCACAGTAAGAACAGTGTTCAGGACCGAAATCAAATCTGCTTGCGCGCGGGAACTTACACTGCATATCAGTGCAAACGGTTTTTTGAAACAAATGGTCAGAAATATAGCCGGACTTCTGTACGCCGTGGGCAAAGAAAAAATCAGCCCCGGGCACATTCCGGCGATACTTGCCGCCCGTGACCGAAGCAAAGCCCCGGCAACCGCTCCGCCCCAGGGATTATGCCTGCTGGAGGTTTCCTATCCTCCCTGTAACTGATTCTTATCCGGAAATTCGTAACTATTGACTGCATTAAAAAGTTGACCACATTTTTTGTCTAAATTTACGACAGATCGCCCTGTTCTCTCATGCACTCTAAAACCGGAAATCAGAGGCGGCATACTTTTTACCGCCCCTTAAAAAACCGCGTACAGCTTCTTTTCGTCCCCACACCGGAAAAAATATAAAAGCCTTTTGACTTATGCCCGAGTTTGGCCTATTTTTTCAGAGCCTATTTGGGGATAGAAAATAATTAGCCCAACCATACAAACATTACACTCACCGGCCGGACAAGACTGCCGGGTTTAAAGGAGTTAAAATGGTTGTCTCCTGGACTCATGTAGCCATAATCATTTTTTTTGCCGCCGGAATATGCTTTGCGGTCGTCCCGCTTATCGCTTCGAGACTCATAGCCCACAGGTCTGAAGCCGAAGCCCTTTTTCAACCCTACGAATGCGGCATCCCCACTTACGGCTCGGCCTGGGTTCGTTTCGGAATAAACTATTATTTCTACGCTCTGCTGTTTCTCGCCTTTGATGTCGACGTCCTGTATCTATTCCCGGTCGCCCTGTTTTATAAAAAGGCGGACGGCATGGCTCCGTTTATCGAGGTTCTAATTTTTGTCGGCATATTGTTCGCGGCCATAATTTATTTCCAGCGCAAGGGCGTCTTCACCTGGCCCAAAAGGATCAAGACATGACCGGAAATAGCCCGGAACTCGTCCAGCCGCCGTTAAATCTGGAACTGGCTGAAAGGTTTATCGATGTCTGCAGGGCAATGTCCTTATGGCCAATGACTTTCGGGATTGCCTGCTGTGCCATAGAAATGATGTCCGCGGGCATGGCCAGGTTCGACCTGGCCCGTTTCGGAGCCGAGGTCTTCCGCCCTTCCCCCAGGCAGGCCGACCTGATGATCGTGGCCGGAACGGTATCCACAAAAATGGCTCCGCTCATCGTTCGTCTGCATGAACAAATGCCCGCGCCCAAATGGGTCATCGCCATGGGCAATTGTGCCATATCCGGGGGACCCTTTGCCTTTGAAGGCCAGTACAACATTGTTGAAGGCGTGGACAGGCTGATACCCGTAGATGTTTATGTACCCGGATGTCCGCCGAGACCGGAAGGTCTTCTGGAAGGCCTGTTCAAACTGCAGAAAAAAATCACCGGAAAACGCTGGTGGCCGGAACCTGGAAAGGAAGACAGCTGATGCCCGCCGATTTACTGACCAACTTGAAATCACACGGTCTTGTGTCCTGCACGGAGGACAGTTCCCAAACCGGCTGCGGGGATTGCCTCATGATCCTTGGAGAGCACCTGAGAAAAGCGGTACGCATAATCAACGCGGAACAATTCTTTATCGAAGATATAAGCTGTCTGCAGGTCAACGAGGGCTTGCAGCTCATATATCACTTTGATCACTTCCAGTATCCGGGCCGGATATGTCTGCGCATCCTGGTATCCCCCCAAAAACCGTGTGCGGACTCCATAGCCGATATCTATCCGGGAGCCCAATGGCATGAAAGGGAATGTACTGATTTTTTCGGAATAACCTTTCGCGGCAACCCCAATCCGGTCCCGCTGCTCCTTTCTCCGGAAATACCCGGACCTGTTCTTTTAAAAACTGAAAAACAAAAGAAAGACTTAGTTTCTCTCCTGCCGCGAAATTTAAAATTCAAAAAACCGGACCGGGAGGCCGGAATCGACCATCATTTGGCCGAATGGGCCGCGGGACTTGGAAAAGGGGGCAATACCAGGTGACCCTTATCAGCAATGATCTTCTTGCCGAAAACGGTGACTTTTACACCCGAAATTTTCAGCCTACTCCCCGCGAGGACACCCTTATCCTGAACATGGGACCGCAGCATCCGTCAACGCACGGCGTGCTGCGCATCATACTGGAAATAGACGGAGAATATATACTGCGCGCCGAACCGGTCATCGGATATGTACACCGCATGCACGAAAAAATGGCGGAAAGACTGAACTACATGCAGTATCTGCCGAACATGGCTCGGGTGGACTACCTGCATCCTCTGGCCTGGAACTGGGCTTATGTCGGCGCGGTGGAGAAGCTAATGGGCCTCGAGGTTCCGGAAAGAGCCGAATATATCCGCGTCATCACCTGCGAACTGAACAGAATAAGTTCGCATCTTTTATGGTGGGGCGCCTTTCTTCTGGATCTAGGGGCATTCACCCCGATTCTGTACGCATTCGCGGACCGGGAAAAAATCGCGGATATTTTACAGAAAATAACCGGCTCCCGGCTGACTTTTTCCTGTTACACCTTTGGGGGAGTAACCACGGACATAGAAGAAGATTTTATCACGGCCACTAAAGATTTTATCACTTATATGCGATCCCGGTTTCCAATGTATAAAAATCTGGTTACGGACAACCTTATCCTGCGCAAACGGGTCGAAGGAATCGGGGAGATAACCTCGGAGGAATGCCGTGCTTACGGTGCCACCGGGCCGATCGCGCGTGGATCGGGCATCGGCTATGATATTCGGAAAGCCGAACCATATTCAGTTTATGAACGCATAAAATTTAATATCCCGGTGTTTGAAAATGGCGACGTCCTTTCCCGGTACATGGTCCGCATGCGGGAAATGGAACAAAGCCTGAGCATAATTGAACAGGCCGTTAATCAGTTGCCTGCTGGCCCGGTGCTGATCTCCAAGGCCCCGAAAAAACCCAAGCCTGAAGCGGGTGAAGTCTATTTTGCCGTTGAAGGCGGAAGAGGTAAAATCGGTTTGCATCTGGTAAGCGACGGCTCGCCCAAACCGTACAGGATAAAACTTCGCTCGCCAAGCTTCAGCAATCTCAGTCTTTTCCCGAGCATTGCTCATGGAACTCTCCTGGCTGACGCGGTGTCCATACTGGGCAGTCTGGACCTGGTAATACCGGAGATCGACAGATGACTGAATTTGCATTGCATCTTATCCGTATCTGGGCGGGGCTGATCATTATTCTGTCCTTTATCAGTCTGAACGCGATCCTCCTAGTTTACCTGGAAAGAAAAATAGCCGGACACGTACAGAGAAGACCCGGCCCCTTTGAAGTGGGCCCGCACGGGATTCTTCAACCTTTTGCCGATGCGGTGAAACTCCTCGGGAAACAGCTGATCACTCCCTGCCGGGCGGATGTCATTCTGTACTGGGCCGCGCCCATTTTGTCCTTTGCACCGGTTGCCGTCTGTTTTCTGCCTATTCCGCTCGGTCCGGAAACATTTGTGCTGGATATCAATGTCGGGGTCATACTTATTCTTGCTTTCAGCGGATTGAATATCCTGGCCATCTGTCTTGCCGGCTGGAGTTCGCAGAATAAATGGGCATTGCTCGGAGCTGCCCGCAATATAGCCCAGTCTGTAGGCTATGAAATTCCGCTCCTTCTTTCGATAATGCCGATCTTGATGCTCTCCGGAAGCCTTGGCCTGAACAGCATCGCAGCGGATCAGGGCGCCTGGCCCTGGGAATGGTACATAGTCCAGCAGCCCCTGGCTTTTATCGTCTTCTTTGTATGCTCCCTGGCCGAAACCAACAGGGCTCCTTTCGACCTGCCGGAGGCTGAAAGCGAACTCACCGCCGGCTTTCATACTGAATATTCCGGGATGGGCTTTGGCCTTTTTTTCCTTGGCGAATATACATACATGGTTGTAGTCTGTTCTTTAAACGCGTTTTTATTTTTGGGCGGATGGCAAGGCCCGATCTCCCCGGGCTGGTGGTGGTTTTTGCCCAAGGTATACTTGCTTTTGCTTATAATGATGTGGATACGCTGGACCTATCCGCGGGTCAGATTCGACCAGTTATTGAATATAAGCTGGAAATGGCTTATTCCCATTTCGCTTTTTAATTTATTGATCACCGCTTTTGTCATAAGCCTATGCTGAAATCCATACACAAAAATATCTCCGGGCTCTGGAGCCTTATTGTCGGCCTTCGGGTAACTGGACAAAACTTTTTCCGGCCGCAAATAACCGTACACTATCCTCGCCAGGAAGCGGACAACGTTCAGGACTATCGGGGACATGTGGAGCTGGTCCCCAGCAAACAGGATCCCAAGATACCGAAATGCATCGCCTGTGGAGCCTGTGCCCGAATTTGCCCTTCCGGGTGTATTCATATCCAATCTGAAAAAATTCCGCTTCAAACCGAGGGAAAAGAAACCGAAAAAGAGGAGGAAAACAAGGCCAAAACAAGCAGGAGCAAAAAAATACTCACAAAATTCAATCTGGACTTCAATTATTGCAGCCTTTGTGGTTTATGCGTCCAGAACTGCCCGGTAAACTCCCTGCGTTTTTCCAATAATATTTATTTGGCCGGACACAGCCCGCAGGAATTCAGGTTCGACCTTCTGCAACGGCTGCGTAACCAATCATTTCCAACCCCCGGGGAAGACGATTAAATGCTGTTTTTGAGTATCGCCGCATTAAGCGCCCATGTTTTGCTGATCATCGCCGGAGCCTTGATAACGGTTCTGGCCAAAAGTCTGGTACGCGCGCTTACCGGACTGATCATGACCCTTTTCGGAGTGGCCGGGCTCTATTTCATGATGGCCGCCCCTTTTATCGGGCTGATGCAGCTTCTCATATACGTGGGAGCTGTAAGCGTGCTTATTTTTTTCTGCATCATGCTCACTCAGGCATCCAGTGTAGGAGAGGAAGGACAGACAAGACGCCGGTTAAAGATCCTGTATGCGTTCATATCCGCCCTTGCTCCGGCGATTTTTCTCGGATTGGCGGTAATAAAGACTTCGCCGCCGGTTATATCCTCACAGAGACCGCAGGAAATAAACCCGGATATGCTCGGACAATTTTTACTCGGCCCGTACGTCCTCCCTTTTGAACTTATATCCCTGGTGCTCCTGGTGGCCATGGCCGGGGCCGTACTGCTCGGTTTTGAAAAGAGGGAAAAAAAATGAATTTTTTGACTTTCTACCATCTTGTCGCCGTATTTATTCTCTGCGTGGGGCTATTCGGAATCATTTGGCGCCGGACCATAGTCGGAATACTTTTAAGCGTGGAACTCATGCTTAACGGTGCCGGCCTGAGCATCATGGCTTCCACTCAGATGACCGACACCGCGAACGCGCTCGGACAGGTCGGAACACTTTTGGTCATGGGTCTGGCCGCCGCTGAAGCCACTCTGCTTCTGGCCATCATTCTGGTAACGGCCAAACGCTTCAACACGATAGAACTGCGCAACATATCCAGCTTGCAGGGATAACCATGGGCAAAAACGAAATATTACTTATCCCTTTGCTTATAACCTTCACCGCCCCGTTTATAATCTGGCTTTTGAGAAAAAACATAAACCGGAGGGAAGGTGTCTCGTTTGTTGCCGCAATCCTGTCCTTTATAAGCGTGACTTTACTCATTCCCGGAGTTCTGGACGGCCAGGTCTATATACGGACCCTGTTTAATATTATTCCCGGAATAAGCGTAAAATTCTGCGCGGACGGCCTTTCGCTTATCTTTGCCCTGGTGGCCACCTTTTTATGGATATTGGCTACAGCCTATAATATCGGCTACATGCGCGGGTTAAAGGAACACGCCCAGACCAGATACTATTTCTGCTTTGCCGTGGCCATATTCGGGGCCGTCGGAGTAGCCTTCAGCGCCAATATTTTCACCCTGTACCTTTTCTATGAAATCATCACTATCTTTACCTATCCGCTGGTCGCCCATCATCAGGACCGGGAAGGATATTCCGGGGGCCGCAAATATATTGTTTACCTGATGGGCACTTCCAAGCTGTTTTTGCTTCCGGCCATGCTCATCACCTATGTTTTGGCCGGCACGCTGGACTTTAATCTTTCAGACATGCTTCACGGCATATTTCCGGACACCGCGGACCCCGTATGGATAAGCGTCGCCTATTTTCTATTCATCGCCGGGCTGGCCAAGGCGGCTATCATTCCTCTGCACAACTGGCTGCCTTCGGCAATGGTCGCCCCGACCCCGGTATCCGCTCTTTTACATGCAGTGGCCGTGGTCAAAGCCGGAGTATTTTCCATAAGCAGGGTGATACTTTCCGGATTCGGAGTGGAAACCATGCAGACACTGAATCTGGGCCTGCCGACCGCCTATCTCGCGGCGTTTACAATAGTGGTCGCTTCCCTGATCGCCCTGACCAAGGACGATTTAAAGGCTCGTCTGGCCTACTCCACTGTAAGCCAGCTTTCGTATATAATAATCGGGGTGGCCATGCTCACTCCGATAGCGGTCAGCGGGGGACTGGCTCATATCGCTCATCACGCGTTCAGCAAAATCACCCTGTTCTTTGCCGCCGGCGCCATATTCGTTGCCGCCGGAACTAAAAAAATTAGCCTCATGTCCGGACTGGGCCGGAAAATGCCCTGGACTTTCGGAGCCTTCGCCCTGGCCAGCCTGAGCATGATCGGCATACCTCCGGCATGCGGCTTTGTCAGCAAATGGTTTTTGGTGAACGGGGCTGTCGGCATCGACAACATGCTGCTTCTGGCCGCTCTTTTGACCAGCACCCTTTTGAATGCCGCTTATTTCGGACCTGTGGTATACAAGGCCTTTTTTGAAAAAGCGATTAATTCCAATGAACAGGAAATGGTCAGCGAGGCACCTTTGGCCATGCTCCTTCCCCTGGTTCTGACCGCTGTCATTTCCGTCCTGCTCGGCTTGTACCCTGCTCCGTTTCTGAATCTGATACACGTCTTCGGAGGATTCTGATGGACAACAATTTTCTGGCCGCGCAACGCAAAAAAACAAATGCCTGGAAAATATTTTTTTTCGCATTTCTATGTTTTATTCTCATGCTCAATATATTCTTCCGGGTTCATCATCCGCATTTCGAGCTGGAAAAAATTCCCGGGTTCTGGGCGGCATTCGGATTTGCCGGGGCAATTATTCTGGGCCTGATCAGCAAGGCAATCGCCCACCGCTTTCTGGAACGCAGCGAGGACTTCTATGATCGGAACTGATTTTATTCATCCCGCTCTGTTCTTTCTGGCTTTGGCGCTGCTCCTCGCCGTCTGGCGCGGACCGAAATTCAGGTATCTGCTTTTGCTTCCCGGGGTGGCGGCTGTGTGCGCCATCATCTTTATGCGCTCCGGCCACTACATGCAGATGGACTATCTTGGCGTCCAGCTGACAATGGGCCGGGTGGACAAGCTGTCCATAGTCTTTGCCCACGTCTTTGCTCTGCAGGCGATTATCGGATTCATTTATGCATGGCACATACGGGAAAAAGGACAGCATATCGCCGCCGCCCTGTATATAGCCGGAGCCTTCGGCTCCACATTTGCGGGCGATTTTTTGACTCTTTTTATCTTCTGGGAAATAATGGCCGTCTCTTCAACCTTTCTTATCTGGCTGAATCGGGCACAAAAATCACTAGACGCCGGTTTTCGTTATTTTCTTTTTCATACCCTGGGCGGATTATTTCTATTGGCCGGGATCGTCCTAAAATTCAAGACCACCGGCACTTTCGCCTTTGAAGCAATAAACCCGGCCCAGGCCGGTTTTGCCGACTACCTGGTGCTTATCGGCTTCGCGGTCAATGCCGCGGTTATCCCCCTGCACGCCTGGCTTCCGGATGCCTATCCCGAAGCAACCATTACCGGGGCGGTTTTCTTAAGCGCCTTTACCACGAAAACCGCGGTTTACGTATTGGCCCGGGGTTTTTCCGGATTCCCCATACTGGCTGTAGCCGGAACAATCATGGCTGTTTACGGCGTTTTTTACGCTACTATCGAAAACAACGCCCGCAGAATTCTGGCCTATCATATCGTTTCTCAGGTCGGGTACATGGTGGCGGGCATTGGAATCGGAACGGCTATGACCGTTAACGGGGCCTGTGCCCATGCTTACGCCCATATTATTTACAAGGGACTCTTGTTCATGGGCGCCGGCTGTCTGCTTTACGCCACGGGCACCGCCAGGTTAACCGAAATGGGCGGTTTGATTGCAAAACTGCCCCTGGTATTTATAGCCTATATGGTCGGAGCGGTTTCCATATCCGGATTCCCCCTGTTCTCCGGTTTTGTCAGCAAGACAATGGTCATCTCCGGAACAGCCGAAGCGCACCACGCGATACTGGCCCTGGGTCTGGAACTTGCCGCGGTGGGTACATTCCTGTCGGTGGGGATCAAACTGCCCTTTTTTGCCTTTTACGGACCGAATACCTGCAAAAGGCCGGTCAAGCCCCTGCCGCTGAATATGTATGTGGCCATGTTTCTTGCCAGTTTCCTCTGCCTGCTGATCGGAATATACCCAAACTTTTTATACAGCCTGTTGCCGTTTCCGGTCCATTACAAACCATACACTGCCTGGCATTTAACCCAATCCCTGCAATTGCTCGCTTTTACCGGACTGGGATTTTATCTTCTGCGCCGAAGGTTAAAACCGTCTGCAAAAATAAACATCGATTTTGATTACCTGTACCGTCTTACCGGACGCATTGGACTGCGTCTCTGCCGCCGTCCGGTGGAAATCCTGGACAGCGCTTGGTCGGAAGTTTACGCGCGTCTGGGATTGCGGGCCATGACCGGGCTTGCCAGGGGATCAGCCGAATTCGACCGGGAAGAAATCGACAGGGTTGTGGACAACACCGCGTATGGTTTTATGCGTCTGGGCAAACGGATGAATCTCCTGCAAAGCGGCAACCTGCAGGATTATCTGGCCATGGCCGCCTTTATAGCTTTGATAATCTTTGCCCTGGCATTTTTCATATAAAACCGGAGTATTTTATAATGCCTCTTGACTGGCCCATGTTAAGCATACTTATTTTTCTGCCCCTGCTAGCCTGCCTCGTTGTCGCGGTCTTGCGCTCGCCGGGACAGATACGCCTGTTCACCCTCGGCATCGGGCTGATGGAAATTCTTTGCGCGCTGCCCCTTGTATTATATTTCAATCCGGCCCAAAAAGAATTTCAATTCCAGGAAATACACGCGTGGATAATCAAATGGCAAATAAACTATCATCTCGGAGTGGACGGAATAAGTTTGCTCTTGATTTTGCTCACAGTATTTTTGCTCCCGCTGTGCGTACTCTGTTCCTGGTCGTATATCCGTGAACGAGTGGCTGAATTTCATATCTGCCTGCTGCTTATGACCTCCGCCTGCGTCGGTGTGTTCTGCGCGCTGGATTTTGTACTGTTCTACATCTTCTGGGAAGCCATGCTTATTCCCATGTTTCTGCTTATAGCGGTCTGGGGAGGGCCGCAGCGGAAATACGCGGCCATGAAATTCTTTATCTACACCCTGGCCGGCAGCACTCTTCTGCTGATAGCCATTATAGCTTTTTACCAGGACTGCGGAACTTTTTCCATTATAAAACTGCTGAACGCCGAGCACTCTTTTAACTTTCAGTTATGGACCTTTCTGGCCATGGCCATTGCCTTTGCCATAAAAGTGCCTCTGTTTCCCTTTCACACCTGGTTGCCCGCGGCCCATGTACAGGCTCCGGCCGCCGGTTCAGTACTTCTGGCCTCAGTCCTCCTGAAAATGGGGTCTTACGGATTCATACGCTTTTGCCTCGGCCTCACGCCGGATGCCAGTATATATTTCGCCCCGCTGATGATAGCCGTATCCATTGTTTCAATTATTTACGGCGGATTGGTGGCTCTCGGACAAAACGACATCAAAAAATTAATCGCCTATTCATCAATCGCTCATATGGGATTCGTTACCCTGGGCATATTTGTCTTTAACCAGCATGGACTGCAGGGAGCCGTCATGCAGATACTCAATCACGGGATCACTACCGGAGCGTTGTTCATGATGATCGGGATCGTGTACGAAAGAAGCCACAGCCGGCAAATTAGGGACAATCTGGGACTTGGCAAATATCTCCCGGCCTATATGTTCTTTTTCGGGCTCTTTTCGCTTTCTTCCCTGGCCTTTCCCGGGACGAACAGCTTTGTCGGCGAGGCGCTGGTCCTCATCGGTGCCCTTGAAAACAATATGCTGGTGGGGCTTTTGGCTGTACCGGGCGCCCTTTTGGCCGCCGCGTACATGTTGAGGCTGCTGCAGAAAATGGCCTGGGGGAAACCGTCCGCTGCCGGTTCCTGGAAGGATTTGACTCTTCGCGAATGGTTCTGTCTTGCGCCTTGCGCCTTTCTGGTCTTTTATCTCGGCCTTTGTCCGTCCGGGACGCTTAAGACCATGAACCGTTCCGTGCAGGGAATAATCACCTCGATTGACGGGCAACATATCCGAAACGGTTTGACTGCTCCCGCAAACAAGAAATCGGATGCAGCAAAATCAGTTCAGACGATGCAAATGAAAAAACCGGCTCTTTCTGCATTTGATCCTTACCAGCCTCTCAAGCCAACAGGGACAAAGACGGAATTAAACTCAAGAACTTACGTGACTATTCATCCCGCAGATAAAAATTCACCGGACTTTTTGCATGCACTTGCGGCTAACCGCAGACTGGAAGATTCAGCGCACAAAAATTTACTGCACAAATATGAACTTTCAAGGAATAGCGAATAAAAAATGGCCCCATATTTTTCCCTACATTTCTTCATGCCGGAAATTTACATACTTATAATTGTTCTGGTTTTATTTATTCAAAGCATTTCCAAAAACCTCCGCGACAATACCGGCTGGGTACCCTATGCCTCGTTCGCCGGAGTCTTTCTATGCCTGTTCACTTTCGGACAGCAGGGAACTTTCTTTTACAGCACATTTCAGGTGGACCGTCTTTCGCAATTCTTTAAGTTCGCTGTCTTCCTGGGGCTGGCCATCTCCAGCGCCAATGCCGAGCGCGCCTGCAATCTGGAAACGAAAGCCCGCCGCGCCGACTATTTCATGTTCATGACCCTGTCCTGCTTCGGATTGCTCCTTTTATCGAGCACGATTGAAATGTTCACCATTTTCATCGCCTTGGAACTCTCCGCCTACAGCCTCTACGTGCTCATCCCTCTGCGTGGCAATGAACCGCGTGCGGCCGAGGCCGGCATAAAATATGTACTCTTCGGAGCCGCGGCGACTGCGCTCGGACTGTATGGCATATCCTATATCCTCGCCGTTCAGCACACGACCTTTTTACACGCCCTGCAGCACATGCCGTGGTCCTTTGAAGATCAGCCAATGGCGATAATTGGTTTCGCCCTGTTTATTATCGCTTTTTTATACAAACTGGCGCTCTTTCCATTTCATTTCTGGTGTCCCGATGTCTATCAGGGAACAAGCAATGAAACCGCGGCGTTCGCGGCTACAGTTCCCAAACTCGGGGCCGTGGTCATTCTGATGCGTCTGGTCGCCTTTATGCCTGCCGACCAGATCAAACTGACCCTGTCCATAATGGCTGCGCTGTCCATGACAATAGCCAACCTGGCCGCGTTGAACCAGAAAGACATTAAAAGACTTTTGGGCTATTCAAGCGTTTCCCATGCCGGATACATAATGCTCGGACTGATCGCGGCCACTTCTTCCGGCCTGGCCGCCGCGGCCTTTTACTCTCTGGTCTATCTGCTCATGAATCTGGCCGTTTTCTGGGTTATCACCCGTCTTGCGGAGCGCGGCCAGAATATTTATCTGGATGATTTAAACGGCCTGCACAGTCGCGCTCCAATGCTGGCCCTGGTCCTGGCGACTGCCGCCTTTGCGCTGGTCGGTCTGCCTCCGACAGGTGGATTCACCGGGAAATTGTTTTTAATGACCTCGGCCTGGAATACAGGACACCACTGGCTGGTAATAGTCGCCGCCTTAAATACCGGAATTGCAATTTATTATTATCTGAATCTGGTGCGGCACGCTTACACCGTCCCGGAAACATCGACCACCCGATACAGCCCTCCCCTGTCCGCGGCCTGTATCGGTCTTCTTATGGCTGCCGGTATTTTGTATCTGGGACTGATGCCGCAGGCAATTCTTGACTGGCTGTTGACAGCCAGCCAAAGCATTGCGTTTTAGCATCCATAGGAGGCAAGCATCCCCCTTTGGCGGGGCTTGAAAAATGCAGAACCGAAAGTTCGGCAGCAAAAGGATCAGGAGAATAACTCGCAAAAATCCATGCATTCCGGCGAAAAACCTTGAATAATCGTGCGGCTCGCCGAAGCTGGACCGAAAAGGAGCCGTTATGGACCCAGGTCAGGTATCGACTACAATCCGCTGCCCTGCTGAACCAGGGAAATAAATTTATCCAATGCATGCAGCAACCCGCGCAGATTTTTTTGCTCCTCTTTGTCAAGACGATACGGATTAACTCCTATTTTTATATTCTGAACGGATTCAAGATTGCTGTTGATCCTTTTTTCCTGCACCCAATCCCACAAAGAAGCCAGGTCCCGCGCGATTTTTTTGGGAATATGGCTTCCTTCACCGAGGGCCAGTACCCGCTCACGGCTGTTGGCTTTTTCAATCCCGTGTTTAAGACACAGAACCCGGGCTGCGTTGGTTAAATGGGCCAAAATTGCATGTTTGATGTCCAGGGATCCTTTGAGCGGGCCCTCCCTTTCCAGGACGAAACCGCCCCAAAAAGTCACGGGGGCCTTGAATTCGGCAATCTCCATGGCCAGATTCTTCAATATCACCGGATGATCATGGACCAGCCCCTTCAATTCCGAGCTCAAGGCCTGGACCTCGGAATCCAGAGGTCCGCAAACCGGGCTGAAATCGACTATTGTCCCCACTTTCCAGCCCCCTTCCACTTTTGGAGTTGTAAGCCATTTGGTCAGTTTTTTCCTCCAATCATGAAAATCTCCCCGCCATTTTTCATTGCTGAGCATCACATCACCGGGACAAATCCTTATCCCGCCGGCATCTAAGGTCATGACCATGCGCTGCGTGGCTTCCTCAAGTTGCCCTTCATCAGGCCTTTCCCGCCAAATAAGTCCATTGTCTTGATCAGAGGACAAGACTTGCTCATCTCTTGCCCCGGAGCCGAATTCCAAAAAAGTGCACCCGTTTAACCACGCGTATTCACCGGCAAAAAATTGAAAAACATTTTGCTCGACAAGGCGATTGTAGCGGGAAATTTCCCGGCATACGACCTGCGGCGGCCTTCCGTCCTGTACCAGCCTTTTGACCATTTCCGTTCTTGCTTCCCGAACAAGATCGAGGCGTCCTTCGGCAATTGCGACCGCTATATTTTCCGTTTCTGATTCAAGCATCATTTTTCCCTGGGGATCAATGCGCGCGACATACGATAAATGGCGTCATGAACGGTTGAACGGAATAAGCAAAAAAATCCTTACCGTTCACCAAAAAAAGCTGGCGCATCCATTATTCCCTGTTATTATTTGATTCTAGTATGGCACGAGGAAGATATTATTTCAACTTCCAAAAACAAGGGAGGAAGACATGACGGTCGAGGAACTCCGCAAAAAGCAACTCAAATTTGCCCTGGCCTTTGGCATCCCATATTTCGCGTTTATTCTCGGAGTATACTTTCTTACCTATCTAGCCAAGGATTGGGTCGTGGCCCGGGAGGTGGCCGGCATGCCCCTGCACTATTTTCTGGTGGCGGTATTCGTGTATCCGGTTACCTGGATAGTATTCATCATCTATGTCCGCCTGGCCAACAGGATGGAAGACCAGCTCAAACAGGAAACAAACTTGGAGTAAACCATGGAAGCCGGATATCAAGTACCTTTTACCGCCCTTCTTTTGATTGGGCTGATGCTGATCTTTACAGTCATAACCACCTGGATGTTCCGCATCCAGAAAACTTCGGCCGATTATTACCTGGCCGGACGGAAAGTAAACAGTTTTATAAATGCTTCAGCAATTTCCAGCGATTATCTGAGCGCTGCATCCTTTCTCGGAGTGGCCGGGGTCGCTTTTCTGCAGGGGTTTGATGGAATTATCTACGCTTTCGGATTTTTTGTCGGATATGTGGCCCTGCTTCTTTTTCTGGCCTCTCCACTGCGCAAATTCGGAAAATATACTGTTCCGGACTTTGTTTCCGATCGTTTTCATTCCAAGCGGGCCAGAGTGCTTGGAGTCATCGGAGTGCTGTTCATATCCCTTTTTTACATGGCTCCGCAGATGCTCGGGGCGGGCAAGGTCATGGGCCTGCTTCTGGGCATGGAATATAAAACGGCCATCGTGGTCATAGCGTTGATCATAACGGTATATGTAACGGTCGGAGGCATGAAGGGAACCACGATCAACCAGCTGGTCCAGTTTTGGGTCATGTTCGGCTCCATGTTCCTGCTGGCCTTCATTCCCTTTGTCCTCAAGGGCTACACTTATACCGATATCATTCAGGCTCTGCAGTCCTTTCAGGGCAGCGAACCCCAAAGTTCGGAGGTGTTTGCCGGAACCGCCTTTACCCAACCCGGATACTGGCTGACCAACCTGAAAGACACTTTGTCCCTGCTTCTGGCGCTCATGTTCGGCACGGCCGGACTGCCGCACATACTCGTCCGTTTCTACACCACTCCAAACGGTAAGTCGGCTAGACACACGGTCATCTATGTCCTGCTGCTCATCGGCGTCTTTTACATTCTTTCCCCTTATGTCGGCCATGTTATCCGCTTCGTCTTCCTCCAGGCCGACAGCATGGGGCTCAGTCCACATTTAACCCAATGGCTGGCTGAAAACGGCAAGAACCTGGCCGTCCCGGTGGCCGGATCCTATTTCGGCGGACAGATTCTTCTGGGTATAGTGGTCGCCGGGGCTTTCGCCGCCGTCCTGTCAACCGTGGCCGGGCTGATCATAGCCTGCGCCGGGGCTATCGGGCACGATCTGGTGGTAAACATCTTCAATCCCAACATGCCTGAAATGCATCGGGTGCGCATCGCTCGTATATCTTCGATACTCATCGGGCTTGTTGGTATTCCCCTGGGTTTTGCCGCGGAAAACATGCAAATCGCTGTTCTGGTCGGATTGGCCTTTGCCATTGCCGCCTCAACCTTTTTCCCGGTCCTGGCCATGGGCATCTGGTGGCCGCGAATGACCAAGAACGGGGCCATAGCCGGATTGCTGACGGGAATTGTCGGTTCGTTTATCATGATTTTGGGTAAGAGCTATCTGCCGTCTGCCCTGACTTTTAAAAATCCTGGCGGATTCGTGATGCTCTTTTCCTTTGCGGCCATCTACATCTTCTCTAAATGGGAATACGCCAAGAAAAAGGAAAAAGCCATTCCCGATGATGTAAACGAAGTAATGGCCGTGCTGCACGGCCCGGAATAATCATCCTTCAAGGCCCCGCCAAATGGCGGGGCCTTTTTTTGCGTAAATTTACCGAACAGATACGCTCAAAAATCCATATCTTTTGTCGAAGAACCGTCTATACCTCCCGCGTGCGTGAAATGGATTACGGTTGCCTTGTCGCCCGATTACGTTTATTGTTGAATTACATAATCCGTTTTTCTGTTCGACAAGTCTAAAAGCATAACGAGTCAACATTATTCAGGCCAAAGGAGGAACCAATGCTATTAAAAAACTGGATGACCCGAGAAGTCATCACCGTCACCCCGGAGACGTCGATGATGAAGGTTTCCAAGATACTCAAGGACAAGGATATACATCGAGTGCCAGTTGTAGACGATCAGGGCAGACTTATGGGGATTGTTTCCGATCGGGATGTAAAAGACGCCTCTCCGTCCAAGGCCACCACCCTGGACGTACATGAATTGTACTACCTGCTTTCGGAAATAAAAATCAAAGACATTATGACCCGCAATCCACACACAATAAATGTCGAAGCCACGGTGGAAAAAGCCGCGGTGGAGATGCTGGAAAAAAAAATCGAGGGCATGCCGGTAGTCGATGACGATCAACAGGTAGTGGGCATAGTCACGGATACTGATATTTTTAAGGTTTTGATCCAAATTTCCGGTGTGTATCTGGGCGGAGTGCAGATAGGATTTAAACTCCCCAACGAGGCCGGCAGCCTGAAGCAGATTCTTGAAGAACTTCGGGCACACAAAGCCCGGATAATCAGTATTCAATCCGCCTACGACAATCCTGTTCCCGGATTCCGCCAGGTATTCATCCGCATACACGACATGCAGAAAGCCGAAGAAAACAAATTGCGCGAGCATTTGCAGGACAAATATGAAATGCTTTACTGGGTCCGGGACAATGTTCAGTTCAAGCAGAGTTCATAATTCTTCAACCCTGGAAAAATCAGTAAAATATCCAAATTAAGCTGTAAACCTTGACGGAACACCCCATGACAGACCAACCCAGTTTCCTGCTCTCCACGGGCAGTCTTTTCACATCCGGGTTAAAATACTGCTCCCGGGTTGCCCGAAAAGGCAATTTTGACGGTCTGGAACTGATACTCAACGATCCCCGGCTGCTGGATGAGAATTTCCTTCGCCGGGAATGCGGCGGCATGCCCATTAAAAGCCTGCACGCCCCGTTCCGTTCCTGGTCCAAATGGGGCGGGCATTTGAAAGCATGGGAAAAGACAGTCCGTTTAGGAGAAGAACTCGATGAAGCCGTCAATATCACCCTGCATCCACCGGCTTTAAATATAAAACAAATACCGCATTTCTGGTGGTTTACTAAAAGCAAAAACCTGCAGAGGGATTTGGACTCCTCGGTGCCGGTTTCTCTGGAAAACCTTCCTTTGGCTTTGGAATCAACCGGAATGGAAGGAGATGCCTGGGCCGCGCACCTTAAAATGTGTACCCGGCGGCATACCGGACTGACCATGGATATATGCCATTTGGGCGTGAGCAGAATGGATATTCTGGATTGCCTGAAAAGAACCCCTGAAGATTTGCTGCTAAACATACACTTCTCCGACTCCAGGGGCATTCAGGAACATTTGTGGCCGGGAACCGGAGAACTGGACATGGATTCCTTTCTTTCGTATCTCTCTTTCAGACGTTACACCGGGCTGATAACCCTGGAGGTCAGCCCGGATGAACTCCCGGATGATGAATCGTCCGCTGTGGAAAGTCTAAAATCATATCTTGATTGGATACGCGCTTATTTCAGCCACAATTAAAGTGCATCTAATCCGTATTAAAACGTAACTATTAAGCGCACGAAAAAAGTTTGCTGAACAAATACTTTTAAACTTGATAATAAACGCAGCCGGTTCCGGGCGGAAACAATCCAAGGAGGCAAAATGGCCAAGCCACGTCTTTACGCATTGAGTACATGCGTACATTGCAAAAATACCAAGGAATTTCTGGATAAAAACAATATTGATTATGACTGCGTCCATGTCGATCTGCTTCAAGGTGAAGAGCGGGAACATACAATCCGGGAAATCAAAAAGTACAATCCGGACCTGTCTTTTCCTACCCTTGTTGGCAATGACGACAAAGTGGTTGTTGGCTATAAGGAAAATGAAATTCTGGAGGCTTGCGGAACATGAAACCTGAACAATTTCTGGAACAGATGAAAAAAATTCAGGAACCCAAGGGTTATTTTTTCAACAAGGATATGAAGATGACCATGCAACTTGTGGAAAGTCTGCTCAAAAACAAGGAACGCTACGGTTATATGGCCTGTCCGTGCAGGCTGGCCGCGGGAGAATATGAACAGGACAAGGATATAATCTGCCCCTGCATCTATCGCGAACCGGACGTCAAACAATATGGAAGCTGTTTCTGCGGACTTTATGTCTCAAAAGAATGGAACGCGGATGAAATTGCCCATGTATATGTTCCTGAACGGCGTCCCCCGGAAAAGATCCTGGCCTCCCTCGGCATTTAACTTTTTTGACAAACAAAGGCGCTGGCAGTATATTTTTTGTTTTTTCGGCCACAATTATTGTCGGCAAACATGGGGAGAACAACGTATGAAAGAGCGAGTGGAAAAAGTACTGGACAAAATACGCCCGAGCCTCCAGGCGGACGGCGGCGATGTTGAACTGGTGGAAATTACAGACAACAATATTGTCAAGGTAAAACTGCAGGGAGCATGTCAAGGCTGCCCGATGTCTCAGATGACTTTAAAAAACGGTATAGAACGGCTGCTGCTCAAAGAAATACCCGAACTTAAAGGCGTTGAACCGGCCTGATATTCCAACTATAGACTGATCTTCGGGGATTGTGAATCTGCGTGCGGATACATTTCAATACCAAGTCGAATAATCAGGAAAATTGATACCGTTAAACTGGAAAAGGGCCGTTTCCGGATGGAAACCGTCTAAGGAGTAAGAATTATTATCGGCGGGCCCTGCCCGCCTTTATTTTGAGGAAAAAATGAGCAAAACAATCACCAGATTTCCACCCAGCCCAACCGGCAATCTGCATATCGGCGGAGCCAGAACAGCCATCTTCAACTGGCTTCTGGCCAGAAAAAATAAGGGCACGTTTGTCCTGCGCATTGAAGATACCGACCTTGAGCGTTCCACACCGGAAAGGACCAAGTCCATTCTGGACGCCATGCACTGGCTCGGACTTGATTATGACCAGGGCCCTTTCTTTCAAAGCGAACGCTTTGATCTGTACAGGAAATACGTCCAGATACTCCTTGATAAGGGGCAGGCATATTATTGCGAATGTACCCCTGAAGAAGTGGATCAAATGCGTGAAGCAGCCCGGGCAAAAGGCCTCAAGCCCAAATATAGCGGCCGATGCCGGGAAAAAAATCTCGGTTCGGGTAACAATCGTGTTGTCCGCTTAAAAATGCCTCTTGCCGGACAAACGGTTTTCAATGACCTGGTCAAAGGCCCGATATCCGTCAATAATTCGGAATTGGACGACCTTATCCTGCAGCGAGCGGATGGAGTTCCCACTTACAATCTGGCCGTGGTCGTCGATGATATAACCATGGGCGTGACCCATATCTTGCGCGGCGATGACCATATCAACAATACACCAAGACAAGTCGCCATATACCACGCCCTGGACGCGGATCTGCCCGCGTTCGCCCATGTACCGATGATCCTTGGGCCGGACAAGAAAAAGCTTTCCAAGCGGCATGGGGCCACTTCGGTAATGGAATACAAAAAACAGGGCTTTCTTCCCGAGGCTTTGCTCAACTATCTGGTCAAGCTTGGCTGGGGACACGGAGATCAGGAAATATTTCCAGTGCAAGAGCTTATTTCCAAATTCGATATCAAAGGCCTCGGCTCCTCAGCCTGCGTTTTCGATCTGGAAAAACTAAAATGGCTGAACAGCCACTATATTAAGCAAGGTGACATCCCCCGCTTGGCCGGGATATTGGCTGAACATCTTTTGGACATGGGGCACGAAACAGATTCCGGCTATCTGGAAAAGATCATTCCCCTGCTTCAGCCTCGAGCTAAAACCATGCTTGAAATGGCCGAAATGGCCGAATTTTTTGTCTACCAAAGTTCAGAACTACCCTATGACCCCAAAGCCACGGAAAAATTCCTTACCCCGGAAAACAAAAATTATCTATTGGAATTGGCCGATGGTCTGAATTCACTTACTGAATTCAACCAAAAAAATCAGGAAAAGTTTGTGCAGGATTTTCTGGAAGAGAAGCAGATAAAATTCAAGAATGTAGCTCAGCCTTTACGGGTGGCGATTACCGGGAAAACATTCAGCCCCGGACTTTTTGAAACCATGCAGGTCATGGGGAAGGAAGAAACTGTCGCCCGCATCCGCAATGCGGTCAGCTGACGAAAAAAAGATTAGGAGAATAAAGTTCAAAAATCAGTAACTATTGACCGCATTTTTTGCGTACCTTTGTCACAGACCGCCCGGTATTCTTATGCTTCCTATTCGGACTTGTCGCTGCCCCCGGCACCGACCTGCTCAAGATACTCCCGAGCCTCCTCGTTTTCGGAATCCAGCTCAAGTGTTTTGCGGGCTGCGGCCAGAGCTTTTTTTTCCTTTCCCCATTCTTTGTACAACCTGTGCAGATTTAAATAAATATTCGCGTGTTCACCAAAAACCTTCAAGGTTTTCATATAACACTGTTCTGCCTTGGCGTATTCCCCTTTATACCGGAGAACATTAATTATAATTTTGTATGCGCTTTGACTCTTTTTGTCCTTTATCAAGGCTTTCTGGGCAAAATTCATGGCCTGATCAAGCTGACCGGCCTGATATAAATTTTCCGCTATATCGTTATATACTTCAGGTTCGGCACCATAAGTATCCACCAGGGATTTAATGTGTGAGGCCGCCTTGATCTTGTCATTTGACTGCAGACAGGCCTGCATTTTTTCCAAAAGTCTTCTGCGCCTTATCTCCTCGTCCTCACTTTGATCGTCGTCTTCGGCCTGCTCCTGAAAACTTGCAGCAATATCCTGAATTATTTTTATAAGTTGCTGATAAATTTCTTTTTCCTTACCCTTTTCATATCCGAAATCATCCGGCAGGAATTTTTTTACTTCCGGAAAAGCAACAAACATCTGGACAATTTCGGCAAACAAATATTCGATTTCGATCCTTTGCGCACCGTAAAAACCGCCCTTGAAATATAGCTTCATGCCTTCCAGTGCGGTTACAATCCCTCGGAGGACTTCATGACGGTTAAAAAGGGATTTGGCCCGCCCCAGATTTTCCTTTATTTCCCGGGCCTGTGGATTGGAAGCGATCATGCAGTTCCTCCTGTTTTAATGAGAGATTAATCTGAAAAAACTTTATTTGTCTATAAAAAATATGTGCATACATAAAAATAAGCCCTCTGAACCGATTATGGTTTGGAAAAATCATTTCCGGATAAAAGCCGTACATAAATTTATTACTGTTTACAAGTCTCGGACCCATAATTTTGTTTGAACAAACGACATTTCAACCGGAAACGAAAACACGGCTATTCACCCCGCGCAAAAAATTTGCTGAACAGATACCCGGAAACAAAAAAATTCCCGACATAACTTCGAAAAAAAAGATTTGACAACACTCCACCGGTACATGCTAGTAGCCTTTTTTGGCGCTAAATCAATCAAATTTTCAGGAGGATTTACATGATGATCAAAAAAAAGTTAGCCATACTGACCAGCCTGGCGATTATTTTTTGTTTTGCCTTGGGAACCACGGCTCTTGCCGAACAAAACGAAGCGAATCAGCAGCAAAAAGCCGCCCAGGCCGCTGAAGATCAAAAAGCCGAATTGATGCAGGACATGGAACGTATGCAACAGATCGGGGAAGATCTGCGCGAAATTCAGGAAAAAGCCATAGATTCCGATCCGGAGCTCAAAAAAGAAATGGAAGACTTCCAGAAAAGTCAGGAAGAGCTTCAGAAACGGGGACAAAAACTTCAGGAAGACATCCAGGCGGCCATGGTCAAGCAAAATCCGAAAACAGAAGATTTGCTTGAGGAATATGGGGAATTGCAGCAAAAGATGCAGCCGTTTATGCGCTGATAAAAAAAACCCGCCGAAAGGCGGGTTTTTTTTACCGGATTCTAAAAACCTTTAATTCAGATACGCTCCAATACAATCCGGACCAATGTTGATTCTCCCCCCGGAAAACAACCTATTTTACTACCGGCTTCTGAACCGCTCCGGACCGCAGGCAGCGGGTGCAGACAGAGATCTTCTTCACCTGCCCGTCTTGAAGCTGAGCACGCACGCTCTGTAAATTCGGCATGAACCGCCGCTTATTTTTATTGTGGGCATGGCTTACATTATTGCCCACCTGCGGCCTTTTGCCGCAGATATCACATTCCTTGCTCATGACAACCTCCTATAAAAAAAATTACTATATCTGATTGAAAGCATGCCGCAAAAAACTTTCCGCGGCAAAGAATTAGCGTTTATAGACCTGTTTATTGAAAAAAGCAAGGGTAAAACTTGACAACCCAAACAGGTCGCATATAGAAAGTTGAGTTCGAGGTGATCAATTTGTTAAAATGGTTAGTACTGTCGGACATCCCGGCCCAGGGTCGGGAATTTTCGTTTAATACTCATGCCGACTGGGCAAAAATGCTGCAAAAATACGGCATGGAATGCGAAATTAAAGAAAATTTTACGCTCGCACTGCAGGTTTTGCCTCAGTCGGATGGTTATCTGCTTTCCGGGCACCTGCATGGTGTGCTTAGCATGCCCTGTGAACGTTGCCTGCAACCCGCCGAACTTTGTGTCGATCGGGATTTCAGGGTCTTCGAGGAAATACCGGCTGTTTCGGAAACGCCCTCTGAATCTTTGCTCCGGGAAATCAGCGGGCATTTTGAATTAAACATTGCCCATCTGATGTGGGAACAGTTCAATCTGTACCTGCCGACCAAGGTCCTGTGTTCTGAGGAATGCGAAGGATTGTGTCCGGTATGCGGCCGGAATCTGAATGAAAAGACTTGTTCATGTACACGCGAGCATGTCGATCCGCGAATGGCTGTGTTTAAAAAAATAAAAATTCAATAATTACAAAAAAGGTAGAAATCAAATGGCTCTTCCAAAGAAAAAGACTTCCAAATCTAAAAGAAACATGCGCAGGGCACACGATCATGTATCCGCTCCCAATTTTATTTACTGCGAATGCGGCGAACCTACTTTGCCGCATAAGGTTTGCCCGAGCTGCGGGAAATACAAAGGCCGCCAGTACTAACCTATGGGCCAAACCCAGGATCGGCCATGTTTGGCCATTGACGCCATGGGCGGGGACCACGGCCCCGAAGTAGTACTTCCCGGGGCTTTGCAGGCCGCGCGCAAAGACAATTTATCCCTTTTGCTCGTGGGCGATGAGACGGTTATCTCCAGGGAATTATCCAGACTTGATGTCCACGGGCTTAATCTGGAAATAGTCCATGCCCCGGAAGTGATAGGCATGTCCGAAAAACCTTCCGAGGCACTGAGACGGCGCAAGAATTCCTCTATTCAGGCCGCCTTTAAAAAAGTGCGCGAAAAAAAGGCCCAGGGCGTGGTCAGCGCCGGAAATTCCGGTGCCACTCTGGGATGCGGCATGTTTGTCCTTGGTCGCATCAAAGGCATAGAACGTCCCGCCCTGGCCTCGATTTTACCCACGGAAAAAAAACCGGCCATTCTTCTTGATGTCGGCGCCAATGTGGATTGCAAGCCTTATCATCTGGCCCAATTCGGCATCATGGCCGATGTCCTGGCCAAGTATGTCCTGCATATCGACAATCCCCGCGTCGGCCTTTTGACCATCGGGGAGGAGGAAGGCAAGGGAAACAATTTGACCAGGGAAGCCTCCCGCCTGCTGAGCATGTCTTCTTTGAATTTCATAGGCAACGTGGAAGGCCGGGACATGTTTAAGGGCGATGTGGACGTATTTGTCTGTGACGGCTTCGTGGGCAATATCTCGCTCAAATTGATGGAAGGACTGGCCTTGTCCCTGACCAAGCTGCTCAAGACGGAAGTTAAAAAAAGCATTCTGGCCCGTCTTGGTTTTCTTATCGGCATCAAGGCCCTGAAAAACTTTACAAAAAGAATAGACTACGCCGAATATGGGGGAGCCCCGCTGCTCGGGCTCAAGGGTATCGCCACTGTTTGCCACGGTTCGTCCAATTCCAAGGCCATTTACAATGCCACGCGCATGGCCGGATCATTCGTGATCAACAGGGCCAACGAACATATGTACCGGGGCATTGTTACCAACCGGGAATTGAACATTCTGGGTAAAAAAGCCTTGCCTGCGGACAGCCGGGACAAAACAATCTAAAATTATTTTTTTCAGGCCGCTTCGGAAAAAGTCTTTGTCTGCACATAAACTTATCCGGAGTGGCTTTTGAATTCAGCCAAAACATTTCAATCCAGAGTTCATTTACATGCCGACAAAAACAAAAATTTCCGGCTTGGGCTATTTTGTCCCCCCGACAAAAATGACCAATTCCGATATGGAAAGACTGGTCGATACGTCGGATGACTGGATCACTAGCCGGACCGGAATCAAAGAACGCCGAATCGTGACCATTGAAACCTGTTCCGACCTGGGAGTGGAGGCTTCGCGCAGGGCCCTGAACGACGCGCGTATCGGTCCGGAACAAATAACTCATCTCGTCGTCGCCACATTTACGCCTGATTATTATGTGCCCAATGCCGCCTGTTGCCTGCAGCAAAAACTCGGACTGCGGGAAATACCCTGTTTTGACGTAAACGCCGCCTGCACCGGCTTTACTTACGGCCTGGAAATGTGCCGGGGCTTGGCGGCCGTAAACCCGGAAGCGAAAATACTTCTCGTGGCCTCCGAAATCGTCACCTCGCGCATCAATTTCAAGGACCGCGGAACATGCGTACTGTTCGGCGACGGAGCCGGAGCCGCGGTTATCGGCAATCAGGACCGGGGGGCTGTTATCCGCGATGTGCGCCTCAAGGCGGATGGATCGCTCGGCGGCCTGCTGACTGTAAAAGGCGGCGGTTCGGGAAAAAGAATAACTCCGGGAGAAATCATCGGGGACGACTTCTTTGTCCAAATGGAGGGCCGCGAAGTATTCAAATATGCCGTAAACTACATGCGCGATGTCGCCCGGGAAATTCTTGAACGTAACGGCTTGCGTATAGAGGACATTGCCCTTATTATCCCGCATCAGGCAAATATACGTATTATTGACGCCCTGGGCAAAAAACTGAAGGCTTCCCCGGATCAAGTTTATATTAATGTCAACCGCTTCGGCAATACATCGGCCGCTTCTGTGCCCATCGCTCTGGCCGAGGCCTGGGAAAAGGGTCTTATAAACCGGGGGGACAAGGTTCTGCTTGTGGCCTTCGGAGGCGGCTTTACCTGGGGCGCGGCTCTTCTTGATTTTTAAAACGCAACCCACTAAACCCGACACATCGCGAATGATAGAATAATCCAGGAGAGATAAAATGGGCGATTTGGCAAAAACCGCATTGGTAACCGGCGGTTCGAGAGGAATCGGCCGGGCTGTGGCCGAAAGGCTGGCCCGGGACAACTACCTTGTATACCTGACATACGTCAGCAAACCGGAACTGGCTGAAGAAGTCTGCTCGGAGATAAAAAACAAAGGCGGACGGGCAAAAGCCTTTCTCCTGGATATCGGTGACTGGGAGCAGGTACAGAATTTCTTTGCAAAAAATATAAAGGACCATGTCCGGCTGGAAGTTCTGGTCAACAATGCCGGGTTGACCCGGGACGGGCTTTTGGTCCGCATGAAAAAAGAACATTGGGAAGATGTTCTGCGCGTAAATCTTTCCGGCACGTTCTGCTGCCTGCAGCAGGCCGCGAAAATCATGATGCGCCGGAAATACGGACGGATTGTAAATTTGAGCTCGGTCACCGCGCAGGCCGGAAACGCGGGCCAGACAAATTACACGGCGGCCAAGGCCGGAATAATCGGTCTGACTAAAAGCGCGGCCCAGGAACTGGCTCCGCGCAATATCACTGTGAATGCGATCGCCCCCGGCTTCATAGACACGGATATGACCGCTTCCCTGCCTGAGAACGTGCGTGATCAATATTTACAGAAAATTCCCGGCAAAAAATTCGGAAACTGCGCGGATATAGCCGCGGCGGTTTCTTTTCTGGCTTCGCCGGAATCCGGCTATATTACCGGACAGGTCCTGGGTATCAATGGTGGATTGTACATGTAACTGAGTATAAAATTCAATTGGAGGTATTAAATGTCGGTTGAAGAAAAAATTAATGAAATTGTTGTAGAGCAGCTTGGAGTAACTTCCGAACAGGTTAAGCCGGAAGCCAAATTCGTTGAGGATCTCGGTGCCGACTCGCTGGATCTGACGGAACTGATAATGGCCATGGAAGAAGAATTCGGGATAGAAATCGATGATGAAAAAGCACAGGAAATTTTGACCGTGCAGGACGCGATCAAATATATCCAGGCCAATCAGTAACCATATTCGCCCGCGATAAAAAGATTTCATCCGTGCGTTTGCGGCGCGGATGAAATCTTTTTATCGCTCTGTCGCGGACGGAGACCAAGGAAAAATTTAGGCCTTTGGTCCCCAGATGCTGCAACTTTCTTGTTTTTTATGACCCGGTCTCTCAAGCAAGCCACTAATAAAAAATTTTGCCCGGGCGCAGACTGTCGCGCGGAAATTGTTTTCCAAATGTTCTGACACTTCGGCTTGTTGCGTGCTTATACAAAAAGACTGGCTCCTCGTCGTTGCGTTAAAATTTTATTCGAGTGATCCTTTCTGATGTTCCTGACGAGAGGTTCGCATATTTTTTTGCCCTCGCCAAAAGGCGAGAAAGCGGACCGCGGGAAGAAACACAAACAAAAGTTTTCAAACCAATTGGCATTGTCGATAACAAAAACTGCCTCCCCCTGGAACCAGCGAGGTCGAAGAGGGCAAGCATCCCCCTTTGGCGGGGCTTGGAAAATACAGAACCGAAAGCTCGGCAGCAAAAGGATCAGGAGAATAATTCTCAAAATCCATGCATTCCGTCGAAGAGCCAAAAAACTACAATAATTTCAAAACAAAAACGATCACGGATATGACAAACAGAGTAGTCGTTACCGGCCTGTCCGGAATAACCCCCATCGGCAATGACCTGCAGCAAAGCTGGACCAACCTGCTTAACGGCGAAAGCGGCGTGGGTAGAATAACCAGATTCGATTGTTCCGAATTCGCCACCAAGATCGCGGCCGAGGTCAAGGATCTTGATGTCAACGCCTATATGTCCTTCAAGCAGGCGAAACGAATGGATCGTTTTTGCCATTTCGCGGTAGCTGCCGCTCACATGCTTATGGAACATGCGGGGCTTGCCCAAAAAAACCTTGGTCCGGAATGCGGTGTAATCCTCGGGTGTGGATTGGGCGGATTGGAAACAATAGAGACCTTCCATTCCAAGCTGCTTAAAACCGGCCCGAAAAAAATATCCCCTTTTTACATTCCTCTGCTTATTTCCAACATGGCCAGCGGCCAGATTTCGATTATAACCGGTGCAAAAGGCCCCAATCTGGCGACCACTTCCGCCTGCGCTTCCGGCACACATGCTATTGGATACGCATTTTCGGAAATAAAACTCGGCCGAGTCCGGGCCATGATCACCGGCGGGGTGGAATCAACCATAACTCCCATGGCCGTTTCCGGCTTTAATGCCATGCGCGCCCTTTCCACTCGAAACAATGAACCGGAAAAGGCAAGCCGTCCCTTTGAACGGGACCGGGACGGCTTTATTATCGGCGAGGGGTGCGGACTGCTTATGCTCGAATCCCTCGAAAGCGCGCAAAAACGCGGCGCGCAAATTTTTGCCGAAGTAACCGGCTTCGGAGCTTCCGCGGACGCATTTCACATGACCGCCCCGGAGGAAACTGGGGAGGGTATGTCCCTGGCCATGAAAGGGGCCCTAAGGGAATCCGGAACCGCGCCGGAGGAAATAGACCATATAAACGCCCACGGCACTTCAACGCATTTAAACGATTTATGCGAAACCCGGGCAATCAAGAAGGTATTCGGGGAACACAGCCAAAACCTCAGCCTGACCGCCAATAAATCCATGATCGGCCATATGCTTGGCGCGGCCGGGGGGATAGAAAGCGTGTTCAGTGTCATGTCCCTGCAAGAGGGAATAGTGCCCGGAACAATAAATATGGACAATCCTGATCCGGAATGCGACCTGGATTACACCGCCGGCAAGCCCAGAAAACAAAGTCTGACTTACGCCCTTTGTAATTCCTTCGGGTTCGGCGGAACAAATGCCAGCATTCTGTTCAAACAATTCAAAAACTAAAAAGGAAAAAACCATGCAGGAACTTTTAAAGCAAGATCCACAGGTTGCCAAAGCGATCGAATTGGAAGAACAGCGCCAACTGTCCAAACTGGAACTTATCGCATCGGAAAACTTCACTTCTCCGGCGGTAAGACAGGCCATGGGCAGTGTCATGACCCATAAATACGCCGAGGGTTATCCAGGCAAACGCTATTACGGCGGATGTGAATTTGTTGACCAGGCCGAGGACCTCGCCCGGGACCGCGCCCGCGAACTTTTTTCCTGCTCGTACGCAAACGTCCAGCCGCATTCCGGTTCGCAGGCCAATATGGGGGTTTATTTTGCCGTTTTAAAGCCCGGAGACACCATTCTGGGAATGGATCTCTCCCATGGCGGTCATCTGACTCACGGCAGTCCGGTCAACTTTTCGGGCAGGTTTTATAATGTGGTTTTTTATGGTCTGAATAAAGAAACCGGGACCATTGACTATGATCAGGTCCGGGACATGGCTCAGAAACACGCTCCCAAACTGATCATCGCCGGAGCGAGCGCCTATCCGCGGACAATAGATTTCGCCGCGTTCCGGAAAATCGCCGATGAAGTCGGGGCCAAATTGATAGTGGACATGGCCCATATAGCCGGATTGATCGCGGCCGGATTGCATCCCTCTCCCGTCGGCCATGCCCATTTTACGACTACAACCACGCATAAAACGCTGCGCGGACCTCGCGGCGGAATGATTCTGTCTTCCGATGAATTCGGCAAGACGCTCAATTCCCAGATATTTCCGGGCATTCAGGGCGGGCCGCTCATGCACGTCATAGCTTCCAAAGCTGTGGCCTTTGGTGAAGCCCTTAAACCGGAATTCAAGGACTATCAAAAGCAGGTCATCAAAAACACGCGTGCCATGGCGGACAATCTGCGCGAATACGGCTATGAAATGGTTTCCGGCGGAACCGACAACCATCTGGTGTTAATCGATCTGACCAACAAGGATATCACCGGCAAGGATGCTGAAATAGCATTGGACAAAGCAGGCATGACCGTGAACAAGAATACAGTGCCTTTTGAGACCAGATCGCCGTTCGTCACTTCCGGAATCCGTGTGGGGACTCCGGCGGTAACCACCAGGGGCATGAAAGAGGATGATATGGCCCGCATCGTGGCCTGGATGGACAAGGTGCTCAAGGAAACGGACAATGAGGAAACCCTGCGCCGGATACGGGCCGAAGTCGAGGATTTTGCCCGCGCCTTTCCTCTTTTCAATGCAAAATAAAAAACCGCAGACCGAAAGCAGGGAAAGCAAACAATCTGCTGAACAGATGCAACTGCAAAAAGTCGAAGATTGGAGTTAAACACACAGATTTAACCTTGTAACTCTTTGATTTTACTTAAAACTTAACACTGCCGGCAAAAAATCATTTTTTGCCGGCGCATCTGAACAGATACAAGTCGCAAACCTTGAATCTTAAACTTTGAAATTGGCTCGAAATATGCCCGACAAAAGGCTTTCCTGGCACGAATATTATATGCGCATCGCTCATCTGGTGGCCGAACGCTCCACCTGCGTCCGACGCCGCGTGGGAGCGATCGCGGTCAAGGACAAACGTATCCTGGCTACCGGCTATAACGGCGCCCCTTCCGGAATGGAGCATTGTCTGGACATCGGCTGCCTTCGGGAACGGATGAATATTCCCTCCGGGCACCGGCATGAACTTTGCCGCGGACTTCATGCCGAACAGAATGTGATAATCCAGGCCGCGGTCCACGGGGTAAGCATAGCCGGGGCCACTATCTACTGCACAACGCAGCCCTGTCTTATCTGCTCCAAAATGCTCATAAACTGCCAGATCCGGGAAATATATTTCGCTGACGGCTATCCGGACGAATTAGCTCAGGACATGCTTGAAGAAGCCGAAGTAAATTTCGAGTTGCTGCCGCAGGGAACAGGCAATGAATGATTTCATGCGCGAAGCCGTCTGGCTGGCCCGGTTGGGAAAAGGGAAAACAGCTCCCAACCCCTGTGTAGGCGCGGTCATCGTCCTCGACAATCAGGTCGTGGCCAGGGGCTGGCACACCGCCTGCGGCCGGGCGCATGCCGAAGTCGAGGCCATACGCGATGCGCGAGAAAAAGAAATCGACCTCACCCGGGCCACTCTTGTGGTCACTCTTGAACCCTGCAATCATCAGGGCAAGACCCCGCCTTGCACCAAAGCCATACTTGATGCCCGGATTCCGAGCGTGGTAATCGGAGCAAAAGATCCCAATCCCGATGTTTCCGGAGGCGGAATTGATTACTTGCGCCAAAACGGCGTCCAGGTACGCACCATGGATCCGGACGGAATATGTGCCGATCTTATCGCGGATTTCAGACATTGGAAAAACGCCCGGACTCCTTATATTTACTTGAAACAGGCCGCAACCCTGGATGGAAAAATCGCCACCAGAAACGGAGACTCCAAATGGATAACCGGGGATCTCGCCCGCTCAAAAGTGCACGAACTGCGCTCCAAGGTCGGCGCGGTGCTGATCGGCGGTAACACTTTCCGGGCTGACGATCCGGGGCTGGACTGCCGCCGGACCGGTTTTTGCGCCGCACAGCCTCTGGCCGTGGTCGTCACCTCCAAACTGCCTGAGATGGATTCCCATTTTCAATTGCTCTCCCGCCGGGCCGGGGAAACCATATTCTGGACGAATGAAGAACTGGCGGACGGCGAAAGGGCGGACGCCTTGCGCGCTTTGGGTTGCCGTGTCTGGGGACTTCCCGCTTCCGGCCCTGGAATCGATCTCGCGCACGGATTTGTCCGGCTGCGGACCGAGCTGGGAGTTTACTATTGTCTATGCGAAGGTGGCGGTCGCCTGGCAATGAGCCTGCTCCAGGCCGGTCTCGGAAATGAATTATGGTTTTTTCAGGCCATGCGCGTTTTGGGAGACGAACAGGGTAAAAACTGCTTTAGTGGTGAAAACCGGCAACTTATGTCCGAAACAAACAATTTTCGATTGGCCGAGTGCAGGCGATTGGGCAATGACCTCCTCCTGCAATTATATCCGGAGAGCTGATCATGTTTACCGGTCTGGTATTGGGTACGGGAAGAATAATCAATGTCTCGGGATCGGGGAACGAGGCCCGCATTGCCGTCTCCCCGGACTTTGAATTCGACAATCCGCAAAACGGGGAAAGCGTGGCTGTGAACGGGGCCTGTTTGACCCTGGAAAGCCATTCTTCCGGTCTTTTGATGTATGCTTCGGCTGAAACACTGGGCAGAACCAATGTGGGCCAATTACGTCCGGGCAGCGTGGTCAATTTGGAAAGGGCTTTGGCCGTCGGCGACAGACTCGGAGGACATATTGTTTCCGGCCATGTCGATTGTCTGGCCGAGATAAGCGGGATACGGGAGGCCGGCCAATCACGGATATACACTCTGCGTTTTCCGTCTTTTTTTTCAAAACAGATTATAGCCAAGGGCTCAATCGCTCTGGACGGCATAAGTCTGACCATAAACTCTTGCGGAACGGACTTTCTGGAAGTAAACATTATACCGGAAACACGGAAAACAACTTCTGTCGAAACGTGGAAAACCGGTTCGAAAATAAATATGGAAACGGACATGATCGGCAAATATGTCCAGAATCTGCTTGCCCCGTGGGCGGACAAAGCCGATACGTATCAGGAAAAACCGGACATTTCTTTTGATTTTTTACGTAAACACGGTTTTTAAAAAATTTGCTGAACTGATACTGATATTGAAAACATTGAACCCCAAAAAGACAGGACGATAATCATGCCAGTGTGCACAATTGAAGACGCGATAAAGGACATAAAAAAAGGGAAAATGGTCATTCTGGTCGATGATGAGGACCGGGAAAACGAAGGCGATCTGACCATAGCCGCCGCCAATATCACCCCGGAAGTCATCAATTTCATGGCCAAGTACGGCCGGGGACTGATCTGTCTGGCGCTCGCGCCTGAATTGGTCGAAAAGCTGGAGCTGCCTATGATGACCCAGCGCAATACATCCCGTTTCGGGACTGCTTTCACCGTGTCCATAGAGGCCGCTGAAGGCGTGACTACCGGCATCTCCGCCGCGGACCGGGCCAAAACAATTCTGGCTGCGGTTAATGAAAACGCCGTCCCCGAGGATCTAGCCACCCCCGGACATATGTTTCCCCTGCGGGCCAGAACCGGAGGATGCCTGGTCCGGGCCGGGCAAACCGAGGGCAGCGTTGATCTCGCCCGTTTGGCCGGGCTTACTCCGGCCGCGGTTATCTGCGAAATAATGCGCGACGACGGCAAAATGGCCCGCATGCCGGATCTGGAAAAATTCGCCGCCGAACACGACATAAGAATATGCACAATAGAAGATTTGATTCGCTACCGTTCCAAATTTGACTCCCTGGTTTACGAAGTCGGGCGGGCCAAGCTGCCCACAAAATTCGGCAATTTCCAGGCCGTGGCCTTTGAAAACGATATAGACGACTATACGCATCTGGCCCTGGTCAAGGGGGAATGGGAACCGGACGAACCGGTAATGGTCCGTGTCCATTCTCAATGCCTGACCGGGGACATCTTTGGCTCTCTTCGCTGCGACTGCGGCAATCAGCTGCAGTGTGCCATGCAGATGGTCGAGGAGGAAGGCCGGGGAATCATACTCTATATGCGTCAGGAAGGCCGCGGTATAGGGCTGGGGAACAAGATACGGGCCTACGCCCTTCAGGATCAGGGCCGGGACACGGTCGAGGCCAATCTGGAACTCGGTTTTGAACCGGACTTGCGGGACTACGGAATAGGCGCGCAAATATTGGTTAGCCTGGGAGTATCCAAGATGCGCATCATGACCAATAATCCGAAAAAAATCATCGGTCTGGAAGGATACGGATTGGAAGTAGTCGACAGGGTCCCCCTGGAATGCCCCATTTGCAAGGAAAACTTCTGTTACTTGCAGACAAAGCGGGATAAGATGGGACATCTGCTGCACATGGAAGAAAAACGGGACCAGTAACCAAGGCACCCTGAAACCTTTGACCGGAATTTATTCCGGTCTGAATTCATTGGAGCACTATCATGCAAGACGTAAAGACAATCGAAGGCCGTTTGGACGCACAAGGGCTCAAATTCGCCCTGGTTGCCGGCAGATTTAATGATTTTATCGTGGACAAATTGGTCGGCGGAGCGCTTGATTACCTGCAGAGACACGGCGCGGAAAACAAAGATCTGGTACTTATAAAAGTCCCGGGCGCCTTTGAAATTCCCCTGATAACCCGGAAACTGGCTCGGGAAAATAAATATGACGGGATAATATGTCTGGGAGCGGTGATACGTGGCGCGACTCCGCATTTTGACTTCGTGGCCAACGAAGCGGTCAAGGGCATCGCCCATGTTTCCCTGGAGACCGGCATCCCGATTGGATTCGGCATTCTAACCACCGACACCCTTGAACAAAGCATAGAAAGAGCCGGAAGCAAGGCGGGCAACAAGGGAGTGGAAGCCGCCGCGGCAGTCCTGGAAACGGCCCGGGTCCTTTCCCAAATCTGACGCAGCATAATTTTATGACCGAGACAAACAAAATCAACGGCCACTGCTCCGGAAGGCGGGAACATCGGATTTTCGCCTTTCAAGTATTGTATTCGCTGCCTTTTTACGCCTCAGGCAAGGCAGTGGACTTAGAGGACACCTTTGATATCTTTGCCGAAACCAGTGGCATCGCCCGGGAAAAAGAAAATAATTTTGCCTGGGCTCTTGTTTCCGGGGTCCTGGAACACTCCGATAGACTGGACGAGATTATTGGCGAGTATTCCCGAAACTGGAAACTGGGGCGCATTGCCAGGGTCGAATTGTCCATCATCCGGCTGGCTGTTTTTGAGATACTCTGCCGGCATGATATCCCGAATAAAGTCACTCTTAACGAGGCCGTGGAAATAGCTAAAAAATTCGGTGACGAACATTCCAAAAATTTTATAAACGGCATCCTGGATGCCGTGGCCAAGGACATGCAGAATGGTAAACTTGGGATTTGTCCGCGGCATTGATCTCTCGGAATTATGCATTCCCCGGGTGCATTTCGTGCGTGAACAGCCCGGCCGGGAACCTGTCCTTTATTCCTGGCCGCAGCAGGACAAACAATTGTGGGAACTGCGCACCGCGATGTGTTCCTCCTGGAACTGGCCCGGCGACCTGGCCGGGTGCCTGCGGAAAATGCACTGGACAAAATGGGCGGTGGACACTTCATCCATAATCTCGAATTCAAATGCGGACCCGGAGCAAACGCTTGAATCCTGGGGAGAGGAGTTCTGGCCGCAATATCGCGAAGATGCCGTTGTCTATCTTCTGGTGCACGAAAATGAGCCCATATGCCGCAAAATTGCCGGATTATGGGCACGGAATTATACGCATGTCTGCCTCAGACAGCGCTACGACTTGATCAACGCCCGTAAAGACGCACATAAATGTCCGCAGCCCACAGGCCGCCTCAGCCGATTGAAAAGAAAAATCATGCGCGCCGGATAATTTCAAAGGTTAATAAAAAACGCAGATCAAAAGCATGCGCAGCAAAAAAGTTCACTGAACAGGTATTGAACATTACCAACAGCCAAAAATATGCATATTTATAAAAAGCTCGCAATGGAGAAATCATGACTGAAAAGGAATACGTCCCTCAGGACATCGAGACCAGATGGCAAAAAACCTGGCTGGAGAGCAAAGTATTCGAAGTCGAGTCCGGCTCCGAGGCTCCAAAATACTATGTCCTGGAAATGTTTCCTTATCCTTCCGGACGCATCCACATGGGCCATGTCCGCAACTATTCCATAGGCGACGTGGTCGCCAGATATAAAAAAATGCGCGGTTTCAATGTCCTGCATCCCATGGGCTGGGACGCTTTCGGTCTCCCCGCGGAAAACGCGGCCATAAAAAACAATTCCCATCCGGCTGAATGGACATACACCAATATAGACTACATGCGCGCCGAATTGAAAAAACTCGGCTACTCCTATGACTGGACCCGGGAACTGGCCACCTGCCATCCCGGATATTACAAATGGGAGCAGATATTTTTTGTCCGCATGCTGGAAAATGGACTTGTTTACCGCAAAAAGGCTCCGGTGAACTGGTGCCCGAAATGCCATACTGTACTGGCCAATGAACAGGTTGAAGACGGACTTTGCTGGCGTTGCGATTCCGAAATCGAACAGCGCGAACTCTCGCAATGGTTTGTGCGCATCACCGGGTATGCGGAAGAACTGCTTTCATGCCTGGACGACCTTTCCGAGGGCTGGCCGGAACGGGTCTTGACCATGCAGAAGAACTGGATCGGAAAAAGTCACGGCGCGGAGATCGACTTTGAGGTTCTGGATCTTGATGAAACAATAACCGTCTTCACCACCCGCCAGGACACTCTTTTCGGAGCGACTTTCATGAGTCTGGCCCCCGAGCATTCCCTGGTGGAAAAGTTGATAGCCGGAACAGAAATGGAATCCGAGGTGCGGGAGTTCATAAGCCGAATTTCTTCCATGGACAAGCATGTGCGTACCGCGGACGATCTGGAAAAGGAAGGCATATTTACCGGGCGTTACTGCCGCAATCCGGTTACCGGAGAAAAAATGCCCATATATCTGGCCAATTTCGTTCTGGTTGAATACGGAACAGGCGCGGTCATGGCCGTTCCGGCCCACGACCAGCGAGATTTCGAATTCGCTCAAAAATACGGCCTGCCCATAAAAACCGTGATCGCTCCGGACCGGGAAGCCCCGGAAGAAAAACCGGATCACGCCTACACCGAACCCGGAATAATGGTCAATTCCGGTCAGTTCACCGGCATGGACAATGAACTGGGCAAGGAAAAAATAGCGGCCTATCTGGAACAGAAAGACATAGGAAAAAAGACCGTCAACTATCGCCTGCGGGATTGGAACATATCCAGGCAGCGTTTCTGGGGCGCACCAATCCCGGTTGTCTATTGCGATAAATGCGGAGCTGTCCCCGTGCCGGAAAAGGATCTCCCGGTCGTGCTTCCCCAGGACGCCAAAATGAGGCCGGATGGACGCTCCCCTCTTCCGGAAATGCCGGAATTCGTCGACACCGAATGTCCCTCCTGCGGAGGCCCGGCCCGCAGGGATACGGACACCATGGACACCTTTGTCGAATCATCCTGGTATTTCGCCCGGTACACCGCCCCCCGGCAGGAGGAAACTCCGTTCGACACCCGCTCCGCCGGCTACTGGCTGCCCGTGGACCAATACATCGGAGGCATAGAACATGCCATCCTGCATCTGCTTTACGCCCGCTTCTTTGTTAAGGTCCTGCGCGATATGGATTATCTGCCCGGGCAGGACGAGCCCTTCAAAAACCTGCTTACCCAGGGAATGGTTTTAAAAGACGGGAGCAAAATGTCCAAATCCAAGGGCAATGTCGTTGACCCGGATACTATGATTGAACACTACGGAGCGGATACAGTCCGCCTGTTCTGCCTCTTTGCCGCTCCACCGGAAAGGGATATGGAATGGAGCGAATCCGGCATCGAGGGCGCGAGCAGGTTTCTGCATCGAGTATGGCGTCTTGTTCTCGAACTTGAGGGCGTTTTAAAACCTGTCGGCCCATGCCTGAAGATAGATTCCGAAATGCTCGGCTCAAAAGAAAAAGAATTGCGCCGCAAGGAGCATCTTACGGTAGACAAGGTCACCCGGGACATTGAAAACCGCTTTCAGTTCAACACGGCCATCGCGGCCATAATGGAGCTGACCAATGCTGTTTACGGCATAAAGGACGAACTGGCCCAGACAGATACCGGAAGAGATCTGCTCTCCTCCGCGATCGGGACTATTCTCGTCACCCTTTCTCCCATGGCCCCGCATATCTGTGAGGAATTGTGGGCCCGTATCGGCTGCAATACACTTTTGGCCCGGACTGAATGGCCGCAGGCCGATCCCGGGGCCATGGCCAGGGATGAAATCCTGATTGTCCTGCAGGTAAACGGCAAGCTGCGTGCCAGGATTTCAGTTCCCCGCGACCTCTCCCGGGAGGATCTCGAAAAGGCGGCCCTGGAGGATGAACATATCCGCAAGCACACGCAGAACAAATCAATCAAAAAGGTTATTGTTGTTCCCGGAAAACTGGTAAACATCGTGGCTGCCTGATCATGTACAACCGGACTTTTGTTTCTATACTCCTGTTTGCCGCGCTGCTCATTTCCGGGTGCGGCTACCATTTCAGCGCTTCCTCTCCGATAGTTTTGCCCCGGGGACAGACCCTTCTCTACTTCGGCCGCGTGGACAATCCCACCCAGCAGGTCTGGCTTACCCCGTATGTTAAAAGCATGCTCCGCGATGAATTCACCCGCCGGGGTCAGGTTACCTGGGTCAGAAAAAACGCCGCCGAAACCCTGGTCCGGGTGAAGATAAAAGAGTTCAATTCCTCCGATTCAGTCAAGGGAGAAGATGACGTGTCCGTCAAATACAGTGCCCGCGTGGTCATGCAGGTGGAAATGTATGACCGGAAAAAAGGCGGGCTGCTTTGGTCTTCCGGCTGGACAAGCGGCAGTGAATCCTTTTATTCCCAGGGGAATAAAAATGCCGCCTCGCGCAAGGCTGTGGATGATGCCCTGCGGAAAATCGCCGACAAACTGGGAGACAATTTTTAAGCTTGCGAATGCCTTCACAATCCGATGCTTGAAAAAAGTGGCGTGAATATTGACCATACATCAAAATCTAAAGCCGCCCTTCGGCAATGAATACTATTTCTCTGCCAAGATTATTCCCTTCCTAATCGTCAAGGTCGTAAGCGTAAACGCTGTCGCACAGCTCATACACACCCACCAGAAATGGTAAATCTCCTTCCTCCGTCACCCCTGACGACGACCAGGGTCCAGGGTGCAACGGACAAGTCCGGTTTCTGTGGCGAATATTCAATCCTCGTTCAGTTGCTCCACACGCCTCTTCATCCGCGAAAATCAGCCCGATCTGCGGTTAAATTCTTCTCTTCCAAAACTTTACTTTTCCAAGTCTTAGAGTCCCGCCTTCGGATTTGTCCACCTGATTCCTTGCAAAGCACGGTCCCGCGTTTTATACGGGAACGGAAGTCAATAAACGGATTTTTTAAATCCGCATATTGACCTAACCTCACAAAGGAGAGACAGGTATGCAGTCAGTAAAAAGCTATGAATCTCAGAAAGAACTCGCCCAAATATTGAAACAAACCCAAAACAAAAAAGAAAAATTCCTGGGTAGCGATATAAAAACTATAACGGAGGCAGCAACATGAAGATTAAAATTTATCTAGAACCGAGCAATGAAGGAGGATATACTGTAATTGTTCCCTCACTGCCTGGGTGCATATCCGAGGGTGAAACAAAAGAGGAAGCCATTAAAAATATTAAAGAGGCAATCGAGCTTTACTTAGAACCTATGGAGGATGATATTTTAGCCATTCCTGATGCTGAAGAGTTGGAACTGGCAATATGAGTAAGGTTCCGAGCCTGAACTATGACAAGATAATCAAGGTATTACAGCGTGATGGATGGGTGATAGTTCGCCAAAGAGGGTCACATATCCGACTACAAAAGCATATAGAACAGGAGACCCTTAAAATAACCGTGCCTGCTCATAAGCCAATTAAACGCTCGACGTTATCTCATATTCTGAAACAAGCTCGAATAACTGCAGACGACTTTCTCAAAAAATTGTGACCCCGCTAACCCAAGCACTGCACCTGAACGCCATTCCCGGATGAAAACTCCATAACGGCAGGCAAACTGGGTCGATAGGCACAATCCTGACTATCCCAGGGGACTGTCCTAAACTATCCTATAGTAGCAAAAATCAGCCCGATCAGCGGTTAAATTCTTCCCTTCCGTGCCCTTCCGTACATTCCGTGGGCTACCCTCTTCTCTGAAAAAGCTTTAAATATTTGGGAGGGATTGGCAAGAAAAGTGAATTTCACAAAAATTTGGTTGTCAAATTCTGCTGTTCTCCTTAATATTTAGCCGGTTCAATTTCTGAATTTTGAGAAAGATAAGGGAGTAAATCATGGCCCAAGATTTTTATGTAGTAATTGAAAAAGACGAAGACAACTACTTTGTAGGGGAAGTGCCAAATCTTAGAGGCTGCTATTCTCAAGGCAGGACAATCGAGGAACTGATGCAAAATATGCGCGAGGTTATCGAACTGTGCCTTGAGGACGAAACCGAAATTCCAAATGAATTTATTGGGGTTCAGAAAGTGAGCATTGAAAATGAACCTGCCAATGCTTAAGGCGGATGAAGTAATCAGATGTCTGCAACGGCACGGTTTCGTGGTGGTTCGTCAAAAGGGAAGTCATGTCCGGCTTCGCCACAATGACGGGAGAGTAACCTCAATACCTAACCATCCAGGTCAGGACATTGGTAAAGGCCTGCTTATAAAAATCCTGAGAGATACCGATTTGACAATGAATGAACTCTTGGCAAAGCGAAAATAACTCCCCTATCAGCGAAAATCAGCCCGATCAGCGGTTAAATTCTTCTTTTCCGTGCCCTTCCGTGTATTCCGTGGGCAATACTCTTATCCGGATGAACCGTATTTCGTGGCGCTTGCCGACTCAGCCGGCAACATCCCCCTTGCCAAACCGCTCCCTCTGGCTTATTTTCAAATCATGGCCAAACAAAAACGCTCCCCGCACGCTGA
>JBNJHA010000008.1:0-68480 GCA_051748085.1 Thermodesulfobacteriota bacterium | reverse complement strand
GGCGTTTATACCGCCTGGATGTGGGTTTCCATGATATTCATGGCCGGAGCTTCTGTAGTTATGCTCTTTCCTTCCAATCGCCGTTCTGATAATATCCTGGCCTTTTCCTGTTTGCTGATTTTTATCGGTACATGGATCGATAAGGGCCTGGGCATGATTGCCGGCGGATTTACTCCTTCACCGCTTGAAGTGGTAACCGAGTATATACCTACCAAGCTCGAACTGCTGATCTCCCTTGGCGTTTATGCGGCCGGTTTCCTCCTGTTGACCATACTTTATAAGGTGGCGATCGGGGTTAAAAAGGAAGTCGATGCCTGATTTGGTTACATATTATGTTCTAAAAAGCCTCGCTTTTTAAGCGAGGCTTTTTTCTGTTTAAAAATCTTGACAAGAGGGGATTGAAGCGTCTAGGTCACAACATCTCTTGTTTTTTTATGGTGGCAAATTCCTTTGGATATGTTTGCTGCCAGGGGTCCATCTTTTATCATACTATTCTGATCAAAAAGGATCATAAATAATGACCATTTTTTAGGAGGTTAATTATGGCGTACAGAATTACTGTTGACAATGACAAGTGTATCGGCGATGGCGAATGCGTTGATGTCTGTCCCGTAGAAGTATACGAATTGCAGGACGGTAAGGCAGTCCCGGTGAACGAGGAAGAATGCCTGGGCTGTGAATCCTGTGTAGAAGTATGTGAGCAGGAAGCTATCACTATCGAAGAAATTTAATTTTTCCGGGAATTTATTTTTGCAAATCCTTCAAGTCCGGAGTGGGCCAATCAATATGTCCACTCCGGAATAACATTCGAAATCCCTCCCCCTTAAATATTGTCAATAGACAATTTTTATTCTATTTTATCCCTTTAACAGCACACCTTTCATGGTGCATGTTCCTTATAGACAAAAAGCCTTAAAATTATTTTCAGAACCAAGAGGTTGAAATGAAACTTGATTTTTCAGAACACTTTAAAAGCTATGAACAATTTCTAAAACAGATTGACGGGATGTTCGAGCGCATGCAGCAGGAATACCCCGAAGCGGTATGCTGTGGCCAGGGATGCACAGACTGCTGCTATGCAATGTTTGATCTGCATCTGATCGAAGCTTTGTATCTTAATGATAAATTCAATAAACTGGACTCAAGTAATAAGGACCGGTTACTTATCGAGGCAGACAAGGCGGACAGAAAAGTCTTCAAGATGAAGCGTAAGATGGCCAAAGCCCACAAGGCAGGACAGGAAGATGAGCAAATTCTTCAGGAAGTCGCTAAAGAAAGACTCCGCTGTCCCTTGCTCTCTGAAGATGATAGATGCGCCATGTATGATAATCGTCCGATAACTTGTCGGTTATACGGCCTGCCGCTCGAAATAGACGGGCAAACGCACACTTGCGGAAAATCCGGGTTCATTCCCGGCAAACAGTATCCAACTGTTAAAATGGGAATTATACATGAAAAGCTTATGGATATGAGCAGGGAACTTGCTATTGATATAAATTCTAAATACAAGGATTTATACGCACTGCTTCTTCCACTGTCATCATCCCTGCTGATTGAATTTAATGCGGACTATCTTGGTGCCCGGCAAAAGGGCGAGGCGCAAAAGGATAACTTGTCCCAAAAACAGAGTGGTCTTGATGAATGGGTGGTTGGAGACGGAGAATAATCATGCAGAAAATGACACCGGAACAGGAAGAGCAGAAGAAATATATTTATGAGAAGATGTCCCCTAGACGACGCAAGTTTGTGCATAGAATAGGTTACGAGAAATGGGATCCTTTTCAGGAACCTAAGAATCCGATAGAAATCAGGAAAGACAGTACACACCGGACGACACAGCAGTTAGTCCGTCAATTTCTTGCCGAAACTGATCCGGAGGAATATAGTAATGCCTATGGGCAGGGGGTTCTTGATATTTGTCTCGGCGTAGTCAACGGTGAAGACCGATATCGGGCCATGTTCGAGTTTTCCCTTTGGTACGCGCAGCTTTTGGAAGCTGAGGGAAAGGAAATCAAAAAACATATTTAACGCATGACAACCGGTTGACAACGGACTAGCGTGTTTAATTCCGCTTTAGATTACGAGTCTTATCGTGGGGTTGGAAATATATTAAATTTTTTATATTTGAGCAGGAAAAAATAAATTTTGTAAGTAAACAAAAAAAAGCAGGGTATATTTATATGAGTGAGCAACAAAGACCATCGGCCGATGATTTGATTTTGGAGTACAAGGAGCAATTAAAAAAGACTCCGGATTGTGCCATAACCAATTATAATCTTGGAGTCGCCTATCTCGGAAAGCGGGATTTTGCCAAGGCCAGGAAAAGTTTTAAGGAGGCTTTGAGACTATCTTCTGAGATGGCCGAAGCCTATGTGCAACTCGGAGGAATTGCCATGCAGGAAGGCGATCTGGATTCCTGCTACAGTTTTAATCAAATGGCGACCAAGATACGTCCCAGATTTGCGGTGCCGCACAGCAATATGGGGTTTGTCCATCTCCAAAGGCATGAAGTGGACAAGGCGATCGCCGCCCTGCGGCGGGCCATTTCTTTTGATCCGGATTTTATCCAGGCGCATTCGACCCTTGGCAGCGCCTATCTGATGCAAGGCGACCTGGTTGAATGCGAGAAGCAATGCGTAAAAACATTGGAGCTTGAGCCGAATTTCGGGCCGGCCTATAATAATCTTGGGCTGGTAAGCATGGAAAGGGGTGACTATGCCAAGGCCGCTGAGTACTTTTCTAAAGCGGAAGAAACTGGATTCGAGGTAGCCCCGGAGATAAAAGAGGAACTGGAAGAAAGTCGTCAAGCTCAGGCATAGGAATAATTGCATGCAATTTTATCCTGAACGGAGTGCAAAAGACCAATTCCTGGTTGACAAGCGGTCTTAATTGTGTGAAAATTCACAAATTAAAAGCGCACTATTTTTTGTGTTTATTGCCCTAGACTGGAACTAAGATTTGTGTTTAACTTTGATTCGCAGTCGTAGGACAAGATGGTTGGAACCATAATTTAAGGAGGATTTACAATGCCTAAACATGAAACACCCCTTGTGGATCAGCTCGAAAGCGGTCCATGGCCAAGTTTCGTGGATGAGATCAAGAGGGAGTCCGCTGCTCGACATGAGAATCCCAATAATGTCGAATTGCAGATACCCGAAGACGTGTGTGACGATTTGCTCGGCGTTCTCGAGCTTTCGTTCAAGGATGGAACGACGCACTGGAAGCACGGCGGCATCGTCGGCGTGTTTGGCTACGGTGGCGGCGTTATCGGTCGTTACTGTGACCAGCCGGAACAGTTCCCCGGAGTTGCCCATTTTCATACCCTGCGTGTGAATCAGCCCTCCGGTAAGTACTATTCTTCCGAGTTTCTGCGCAATCTGTGTGACCTGTGGGAATTCCGCGGCTCCGGATTGACCAATATGCACGGTGCCACCGGCGATATCGTTTTTCTCGGAACGCGCACAGAGCAGCTCGAGGAAATTTTCTACGAGTTGACACACAAACACGATCAGGACCTTGGCGGATCAGGCTCCAATCTGCGTACACCGGCTACCTGCCTGGGCGAGTCCCGGTGCGAATGGGCCTGCTATGATACACAGGAACTGTGCTATCATCTGACGCAGGAATTTCAGGATGAGCTGCATCGTCCGGCCTTTCCGTACAAATTCAAGTTTAAATTTGACGGCTGCCCGAATGGCTGTGTGGCTTCAATCGCCCGCTCCGACATGTCTTTTATCGGAACATGGAGAGATGAAATCCGCATAGACCAGGAAGCAGTTGCCGGCTATGTAGGCGGCGAATTGAAACCCAATGGCGGCGCACATGCAGGCCGTGATTGGGGTCCTTTCGACATCCAGAAAGAAGTCATCGACCTCTGCCCTACCAAGTGCATGTGGATGGAAGACGGCAAACTGAAAATCAATGACAAGGAATGTACCAGATGCATGCATTGTATAAATGTCATGCCGCGTGCGTTGCGCATTGGTAATGATCGTGGTCTTTCCATTCTCTGCGGTGCCAAGGCGCCTATTCTTGACGGCGCACAGATGGCCTCTCTGCTTGTCCCCTTCATGAAGGTTGAAGAGCCTTATGACAATATCAAGGAAGTCATTGAAGGTGTCTGGGACTGGTGGATGGAAGAAGGTAAAAACCGTGAGCGTTTGGGCGAATTGATGAAACGCCAGGGTTTCCAGAAGCTTCTGGAAGCTACCGGTATTGATCCTGTTCCGCAGCATGTGCAGGAACCGCGGCACAACCCGTATATCTTCTGGAAGGAAGATGAAGTGCCGGGTGGATGGGATCGCGACATCACTGAATTCCGCAAACACCACCAGAGATAAATTAGGAGGTTTAAAATGGCTTTTATTTCTTCCGGATATAATCCAGACAAGCCGATGGAAGACAGGATCACTGATATTGGTCCTCGGCATTTTACTGATTTTTTGCCTCCAGTTATTAAAAATAACAAAGGCAAATGGCTGTGGCATGAAATCCTTGAGCCTGGTGTTTTAATGCACAAGGCTGAGAGCGGGGATGAAGTATATACTGTCCGCGTTGGTTCTCCCAGACTTATGAGTGTGGAGACCATCCGCGAAATTTGCGACATTGCCGACAAGTTCTGTGAGGGCTATGTCCGTTTTACTACAAGAAACAATGTCGAGTTCATGACCGATAACAAAGACAAAATGGTCGAGCTGAAAAAGCATCTGGAAAGCCAGAAGCATGCTGGCGGCAGTAAAAAATTTCCGGTGGGCGGCACCGGAGCCGGTTTGACCAACATCGTTCATACTCAGGGATGGATTCATTGCCATACACCGGCAACGGATGCTTCCGGTACTGTTAAGGTAGTTATGGATGAGTTGTTTGACGAGTTTCAGAACATGAAGCTCCCGGCTCAGCTTCGGATCTCCATGGCCTGCTGCTTGAACATGTGTGGCGCCGTGCATTGCTCGGATATCGCCATACTCGGTTATCACCGCAAACCGCCGATGATTGACGACGAATTCCTGGATAACCTGTGCGAAATTCCGCTGGCTGTTGCCGCGTGCCCGACCGGCGCGATCCGGCCCAAGAAAAAGACTGTTATCAGCGAAGAAGACGGACAGGAAAAGGAAGTCAAATCTGTTGAAATCAAGCGTGAACGCTGCATGTTCTGCGGCAACTGCTATACTATGTGTCCTTCATTGCCCCTGGCCGACCAGGAAGGTGACGGACTGGTTATTATGGCTGGTGGTAAGATTTCCAACAGGATCACTGAGCCCAAGTTCTCTAAGGTTGTTGTGGCCTTTATTCCCAATGAGCCGCCGCGGTGGCCGACATTGGCCAAGACAATCCGTCAGATTGTCGAAGCTTATGAGAATGATGCCAAAAAATATGAACGTTTGGGTGACTGGGCTGATCGGATTGGCTGGGAACGCTTCTTTGAAAAAACAGGTCTGGAATTTTCGCATCATCTGATCGATGATTTCCGCGACCCCGCATATTATACTTGGAGACAGACCACTAACTTCAAGTTCTAGAATCATGTTAAAAAGGGTGCCTGCAGTTGCGGGCACCCGTTTAAACAAGGAGAAGAAATGGATAACGAAGAAGCCAAACAGAAAATTTTGGACTATTGCCAGTCAAAATCCAAGACCAAGACCAAGTTTTATTTTAATGACTTCTCCAAGCTTTTGAGTGATGAGATGAAGGCCAGGGCAGTCAAAAAGCTTTTGACCGAACTTATCAACGAGCAGAAGCTGGAGTTCTGGTCCAGCGGAAGTACTACAATGTACGGATTGGCTGGTGCCGGCAAACAGCATGGCGAGGAAGGAGCCTAGGTTCGAATGAAGCCTTGCGCACCTTTGACTCTATAAACTGAATTGAATGTGAAGTTTCCAAGGCTTGTCCTGGCTGGATTAAAAGGCGGCTCGGGCAAGACCATAGTTTCTTTAAGCCTTTGCCGTGCACTGCATGAGCAAGCTTACAAGATAAAGCCTTTCAAAAAGGGTCCGGATTATATTGATGCCAAGTGGTTGAGCCTAGCGGCCGGCCACGAGGCTTCAAATCTGGATCCTTTTCTTTTTTCCTCTTCCAGGGTCAGCCGACTTTTCTGGAGTTATGCCCGAAATTTTGATTTTGCCATTGTCGAAGGCAATAGAGGCCTTTTCGATGGCAAGGACGTCCAAGGCACCTTTTCCACCGCTGAATTGGCTCGTCTTTTGGCTGCTCCCGTGGTTCTTATTGTTGACTGTACGAAGGTTACCCGGACAATGGCCGCTATTATCCAGGGGTGCAAATCGTTTGAGCCAGGTCTGAACATTGCCGGGGTCATCCTCAATCAAACGGCCGGAAATCGGCATAGATCCATACTTCGCCGCTCCATTGAAAGCTACACGGATCTTCCGGTGTTGGGTGAATTGCCGAAAATAAAGGAAAATCCGATACCCGAAAGACATATGGGGCTTATATCCGATCAGGAATTTTGCGGAACCGACAAGATTTTTTCTTTCCTGTCTTCAGTTGCCGGTGATTATCTGGACACCAAGGCTTTGCTGGACATTGCAGCCAAAGCACCCGAATCCTGCGGTCCTGTTTCTATCTTTGACGGCAGCCCCCGGACGCAAATTTCAGAGGTGGTAATCGGGTACGTTAGTGATGCCGCGCTCTGGTTTTATTATCAGGAAAATATCGATGCTCTGAAGGCTTGTGGGGCCAATGTAGTGCAATTGAGCCTTTTGGACAAAAAACCGTGGCCGGAAATACATGGTTTATATCTGGGGGGAGGATTTCCTGAAACGCTTGGTCTCGGGCTATCAGAAAACCACGGACTGAAAAATGTGTTGTCCGGACTGATAAATCAGGGCTTGCCAGTGTTCGCCGAGTGCGGCGGATTTATGTACCTGGGGCAGAACTTGTCCTATGCCGGGCAGAAATTTCATATGGCTGGAATTTTGCCTGTTGAAACCAAAGTGGGCAATAAACCTCAGGGGCATGGATACGTCCAGGGTGAAATTGTCAAAGACAACCCCTTTTTCCCCGTCGGATATGAGGTGCACGGCCACGAATTCCACTATTCCCGTTGTGAGCTGTCAGCAGAAACTCCTTGTTTGTTTGCGCTTAATCTCAGTCGCGGAGTAGGCATAGACCGCGGCATGGATTATCTAAACTTTAGAAATGTACTGGCCGGATATACGCATATACACGCACTGGGCCATGATGAATGGGCCCCCAATTTTTTTCGGGCTGCGAAAATTTACAAGCAGGCGCGTATAAACGGCGGTTGTTGTCCCGATATTGACGCCGGAAATCAGAGTTTATTGTAAGGCAGATTTTCCCTGCGTACCTGTTGAAATCCAGACCGAATTCATGATCGCTTGCGGTTGCAGGCCAGAAATGGGCAAAATTGCAGTGCTTCCGGTGTCAGTGTATCATTTTTATACAGAATAAGAGGGGACTCCGTCCTGCAGTCTCCTGGAGTTGCATTTTTAATGGCAGTCATTAAAACCAGGCGGCTTTTCTTGTTCTTATGTCCATGTATGAAACGCATTCGTTTAAGAGCAAATCCATTTTGATCCATGCAGACTAGAATTTCCTGAGTTCTTTCCGATCTGAATATTAAAGCCAGCCGTCCTTTGTTTTTTAAAGATTTTTTAGCATTGTGTACAAACAGATCCAGTGGTTCCTTGCCGCCGGTTCCGAATGAACTGATCAATTTGCTGCTGTTTTTCGGTTTTCGTCCTGATTTGGAAATATTATACGGGGGGTTTGTAAGTACAAGATCGTATTCTTCATTCGCCATCTGGCTTGTCTGTGTTTCAATATCCAATCGGCTGACCGTCAATCTGTCATGCATGTTTAAACGGGAAATATTTTCTCGAGCGCAACAGACCATCTCTGATTGTTTGTCTATACCATGCACTTGCAGGTTCTTTTTCGGATGCAGAAGTAAGAGTCCCAACCCTATCACCCCGCAACCGCAGCCCAGATCCAGGATACTAGAATGATCCTTTGGAACCACGAATGCGGACAACAGCAGTGCATCGATCGCAAACCGGAAACCGTTAGCCGGCTGGCAAAGTCCTCTGGGGAACAGATCGCGCTGGCTTTGTACGTTGTCCATTTTTATGTATCAAATTTTCATGTAATAATGTATTTGGTCACTGCCGGATGGAAGCCCTATATTTCTAAATCCGGAAATTTTTGAATTTCCAGATAAAAACGAGCCTAAAAAAGATAAAAAGCCAAGCCTGTCGGCAGCTTGGGATAGAAAAAAGTTGATTTTCGGGGCATAACCCGCCCGGAACAACACACCTTGCGCATGGTTTGCATGGGCACCGGATTCAAGAGAAAAGCTGCCTGGCTATTGCCATTTTTGACTTTTTCCATGGCTTGGCTTTTGGAATGTGTATAGGCTAGAAATTCTCCAGAGGATAAATCGCTGTCAGTTAAACCCAGAATTTTTTCCAGGAAATAGTGATTAAGAATATGTGATCCGATTTCATCGAATATGTCACTTTGTTTCAACTTTGGCGATAAATGATAAGCGCCGTCATCAAGGAAAAGTATAAAAGAATTGGCCGGCGCATTCTCCGGAAAAGATACCGGCCCTTCTAGTTCTGTAATTGTCAGGTATTCTCTTGCGTTAGCTAACGCATCCCGCAAGGCGAATTTTTTATGAAACGATAAGACTCGGTGATAGGGGAAAATTTCCAGCCCGGGAGAGGAAATATTGCTTAAATAAGTGAACACATAGTTCCATGGTGCATCTGAAACGGTCTGATTTTGCTCTTTCTTGAAGTTAAGGGCTGTTTCATAGCGGTGGTGGCCGTCGGCAATGAACACATTCTGGCCGGACAACATTCGGGAAATCCTGGCGTTGAATTCACGGGGGACTATCCATAGAGCATGCCTGCATTCTCCGATACGGGCCGACATTTCAGGTTCCATGCCGCTCACTCTTTCCCCGATCTTGGTCAACGTAAGGTCCGGATCATCAAAGACGCCAAAAATAGGGCTTAGTTGTCCCTGAACGGAACGGGTCAAAGCCAGCCTGTCTTTCTTTGCTTTGGGATAGGTCTGCTCATGCGGAAAAATATTGCCGGTTCCGTAGGGAGATATTTCCATTCCGCCTAGAATGCCCCACCTGGTCAGCTGCCTGCCGTCAATTTTATACTCAGTGGACTGAATAAGAAAAACCGGCGTGTCATGTCTGATCAGAATATTTTTATCTTTCCAGTTTTTGATCAGTTCGGCCGCATGTTTATAAGTGTCCGGCAGATCAATATTGACCGCATTAAAAGGGTTTTTGCCGGCCAACTTTTTACGATCGGCTGTGCTTAGAACATCATACGGCGGTGCAAGTACGTCTTCGGGAACAATTGAATCTGATTTCCAATTATAATTGTGAAATGAAAGTGGAGTAAATTTTGGCATGGCTCTCAAATGGTTAAAAATTAAAATATAAAACGCTACCCGTATGTAGATTTGATTTGCATTTTCCCACAAACGGCAAAGGAGAGCGCTAGCAGGTTTTGCATGGATAGTCCAATTCATAAAAATTGATAAATTACGCGCAAATAATTGATTACAGCCGGCAACTATTCACTATATTAAAAAACAAAATTTTTTCCTTGATTTTTTCAGTCTATAAAAGTAATAAAGTCACTCTTTGTGGCGAGGTAGCTCAGGTGGTTAGAGCATGCGGCTCATATCCGCAGTGCCGGGGGTTCAAGTCCCTCCCTCGCTACCATTAGAATTTTTTTCCCGGGGCAACCCCCCGGGTTTTTTTTCTGTGGCGGATTATATCCTGTTGCGATGTCCAGGTCGTCTGCAAGGACTTCCTTGACATGTTCCAGGAATGTAATTTATTTAACCAAGTTTCCTTGCTCTTGCTTGTGCAAGGGCCAAAAGACCTTAAGGAGGATTTTTAGGGATGAAAAAGTATGAGACATTGCTTTTACTTGATCCGGAGATGGGAGCCGAGGGGCGGCAGGGCCTCCTGGATAACCTGACCGGTATAGTAGAACGCGACGGTGGTCAAGTTGTGGAAGTGGATGATTGGGGACAGAAAGAACTTGCCTACCCAGTGCGCAAGGTCACCCGCGGACGTTATGTCCGACTGGAATATGGGCTGCCCGCGGAAAAGGTAGCTGAACTTGAACGCAATATCCGTATTGCGGACGAAGTTTTTAAGTTTATGACTGTTAATCTGACTGATGAATTTGAGCAGGAGGCAAGTTAGAATGGTATTTAAAAAATTTACACCCCGCAGGAAATTTTGCCGCTTTTGTGCCAATAAAGATATTGATTTAAGTTATAAGAATCCTGAATTGTTAAAAGATTTTGTCACTGACCGGGGTAAGATCCTGGCCCGCAGAATAACCGGAACATGTGCCAAGCATCAAAGGCAGCTTACCAGAGAGATAAAGCGGGCAAGGCAGATGGCACTTTTATACTACACCGCGACCCACAGTTCGGAAGTCAGAAAGAAGACTGTATAGGGAGAATCTCATGCGTATTATATTAAGAGAAGATGTAGACAACCTGGGAAGGCTGGGCGAAGTGGTCAACGTCAAACCAGGCTACGGTCGGAACTATCTTTTGCCCCAGAGAAAGGCTATGTTAGCTTCAGATGCCAACATGCGCGCTTTTGAAACCGAACGCAAAAAGCTGCAGAAAAAAATGGATGCCATAAGGTTCGCGGCCCAGGAACTTGCTGAACAGATTAACTCTGTTGAATTGGTTATACCAGTCCGAGTCGGGGAAAATGACAAGCTTTATGGTTCAGTAACGACCAAAACCGTTGCCGGCGCATTGGAAGAAAAGGGTGTGCAGATAGACCGCCGCAAGATAGTCCTGGAAGATCCCATCAGGGCTTTGGGCGAATATGAACTTGAAGTCAAAGTACATCCGGATGCTAAGGCCACATTGCAAGTAAAAGTGGTCAGACATGGCTCAGAATCAGAACAGGAATAATTCCGGATCGTTTTCAAAATCCAAGATTCCTCGAAAATATGGCAGCGGAGGCTCTGATACGGTCTCCGCTGACCTGTTGCAAAGAATACCCCCCCATAACCTGGAAGCTGAACAAGCGGTTTTGGGCGGGGTTTTTTTGTCCAATGCGATTATGCATGAGCTCGTGGATATACTGGATGAAGAGGATTTCTATTCACCTGCGCACCGGATAATTTTTCAAGCTTTTCTGGATCTGTATCGTAAAAATTCTCCTATAGATCTTTTGACCGCATCCGATTTTCTGGAAAACAGGGGTGATCTGGATGATGTGGGCGGGGCCGCATATCTGGGAGAGCTGGGGAGTTCAATCGCCGTCAGTTCAAGTGCCCTGCATTACGCGCAGATAGTTAAGGATAAAGCTTTGCGCCGGGCTCTTATTCTTTCAGCCTCGGAAATTGTAAGTGAGAGTTTCGGAGCCGGCACGGACGTGGAAGAGTTGCTTGATCTTTCCGAAAAAAAGATATTTGCCGTAACCGATGCCAAAAGCAAGCCGGTCTTTCGTTCCAGTAAGCAGCTTATCCAGGATGTCTTTCATCTGCTGGAACAGCGTATGGATCGTCAGGATCTTGTTACCGGTATTCCTACTGGATATGCCGACCTGGACGAGATTACCGCCGGATTGCAGCCCACGGATTTGATTATTGTTGCCGGGCGGCCGTCCATGGGCAAAACCGCGTTTGCCTTGAATATGGCGATGCGCTCCGCCGCCAATAACGGTGTGAAAACAGCGATTTTTTCTCTGGAAATGTCCAGGGATCAGCTTATGATGCGTATGCTATGTTCCTACGGCAAGGTTGACCTGAAAAAAATGCGTACCGGTTTTCTAAATGACGAGGACTGGACAAGATTATACAATGCCGCAGATGACCTTTCCCGCGCTCCCATTTATATTGACGATACTCCCGCGCTTTCCTGCATGGAACTAAGGGCCCGCTGCAGGAGACTCAAGGCGGAAAAAGGCATGGATATGGTTATGGTCGATTATCTTCAGCTTATGCGCGGCGGAAAAAGTATAGATTCACGTGAACAGGAAATTTCCGAAATTTCGAGATCCCTTAAATCCCTGGCCAAGGAAATGCAGGTTCCGGTTGTGGCTCTTTCACAGTTAAACCGTAAAGTCGAGGAAAGAACCAACCGCAGACCCATGCTTTCCGACCTGCGTGAATCAGGCGCGATCGAACAGGATGCGGATGTTATTATCTTTTTGTATCGGGATGAAGCCTATAATAAAAAGGATGATAATCCGAAGAAGGGGATCGCGGAAATAATTATCGGCAAGCAGCGCAACGGGCCGGTAGGCAAGGTTGATCTGGCCTATATAGATCGTTTTACCGCGTTTGAGAATCTGGCTGATCCTCCCGTGCCTTCTGAGGACGAAGCACAGGTTTTGTAAATCGTATATGGTTCTGGTTTTAAAAATGAATCCGGCAGCTTTTAAAATGCCGGAGATAGGGAGCAGGCATGCAGGCATATGATGCAAATGAATTTTTAAGTCGCCGGGAAATTGATGAATTACAGGGAATCCGGCTGAAGAATATTGCCCATCGGGCGACAAGGTCCAGGTTTTATCGCAACAGCTTTGCCTACAACGGGGTAAAGATTACGGATATAACCCGGGTAGACGATATCCGCAAATTTCCCGTGACCACCAAGCAGGACCTGCGCAATGAATATCCGGACGGTCTTTTGACCCGGCCGGTATCCGAAATGGTCCGCCTGCATGCTTCGTCTGGAACCACCGGTTCACCCACTGTTATCATGCACACCCGAAATGATTTGAATATATGGGCGGATCTAGTTGCCAGATGCATGCATATGGTTGGCACCCGGTCTGGAGATGTGTTTCAGAATATGAGCGGATACGGGCTGTTTACCGGCGGGTTGGGCATACACTACGGGGCTGAAAGGCTGGGCTGCATGACCATTCCTTCCGGTGCCGGAAACAGCAAGAGACAGATCAAGCTTTTAACAGATTTTAGGGTCACAGTCGCGCACATAATACCTTCTTACGCCCTGCATCTGGCTACCGTATTTGAAAAATCCGGAATTGATCCCCGGAAAATGCCTTTGCGGACATTTCTAATCGGGGCCGAACCGCATACTGAGGAGATCCGGGTGCGCGTCGAGGAACTTTACGGAGTGCGTGCTTATAATTCGTATGGTTTGTCTGAGATGAACGGACCGGGTGTGGCCTTTGAATGCGAGTATCAGCAGGGTATGCATATCTGGGAGGATGCCTTTCTGCCGGAGATAGTCGATCCGAAAACGCTCGAGCCTGTACCTGAAGGGGAAATTGGAGAGCTCGTGCTGACCACTCTGACCCGTGAAGGCATGCCCATAATCCGCTACCGCACCCGCGATTTGACCCGTTTTATTCCCGGACAATGTCCTTGCGGCCGTGAACACAGGCGTATAGACCGTATAATGGGTCGGGCCGACGACATGATTATTATCAAGGGTGTCAATATTTATCCCATGCAGATAGAAAGAGTCCTCATGTCTCTGCCGGAAGTCGGTCAGAATTATATTATTCAGCTTGAGCGCGAGGGATATCTGGATCAAATGCGGATAAAAGTCGAGGTAAAGGATGAGTATTTTGAAGAAGACATGCGGCAATTAAAAGGCCTGCAGCAGAAAATTGCCAAGTATTTGCGCGAGGAGATTCTGATTACACCGCGGGTTGATCTGGTTGAGCATAATTCTCTCCCGCGAAGCCAGGGCAAGGCTGAACGTGTTGTGGATAACCGCGAGCAGGGATAAAGGAGTTTATAATGCCAAAAGTAGTAGTATTCATGGGCAGCAAATCCGATTTGCCGAAAATAAAGCCGTGCGCTGACATTCTTGCTAAACTGGGCATTGATTATGAAATGACGGTCACTTCCGCGCACCGCACACCGGAAAGAACGGAAATCCTGGTCCGCCAGGCCGAGAATGACGGTTGCCGGGTTTTTATCTGCGCGGCCGGAATGGCGGCTCATCTGGCGGGAGCGGTTGCAGCGCGGACCGTTTTGCCGGTCCTGGGAATTCCCGTGGACGCGTCTCCCCTGGGCGGCTGGGATGCTCTTTTGTCCACGGTTCAAATGCCTCCCGGATTCCCCGTGGGAACCTTGGCTCTGGACAAGGCCGGGGCAAAAAATGCGGGGTGGCTGGCTGCGCAGATTCTTGCCCTGGATGACCATAATCTGCGCGAAAAAATTATAAATGAGCGGCAGGTTATGCAGGCGGAAGTGGAAAAAGCGGCCGGAGAAATTTCCGGACAGGAATAGTGGCTGATAATGGATAAGAACAACAATAGCCTCGCTCTGTCACTGCTTACCTGCGGTTTTGCGGGCAGCCTGGTGATCGCTTCCGTCCTGGCCGCCAAGATTATCACTATCGGCGGCCTTGTCGTTCCGGCCGGCGTGCTCGCATACAGTGTCACCTTTATCGCCACCGATGTTATAAGCGAGTTATGGGGCAAGAAACAGGCTAAAAGAACTGTATTGGGCGGCTTTTTGGCTCTTTTTGTATGCATGCTTTTGATCAAGATCAGCCTTATATGGCCTTCCGCCTCATTCTGGGATGGTCAGGAGAATTTTCAGGCCGTACTGGGAATAACGCCCCGGATCATCATGGCTTCATTTGCCGCCTATCTTATCAGCCAGACGCATGATGTATGGGCCTTTCATTTCTGGAAAAAGATATTCAGGGGCAGGCATCTGTGGTTCAGAAACAATATATCCACGGCTTCAGCACAACTTCTGGATACGGTGGTTTTTATAAGTGTGGCTTTTTGGGGAACCATGCCCGTTCTTGAGTTGATAACCGGGCAATATGTGGTCAAATTGGGGATAGCCCTTTTGGATACTCCGCTTATTTATCTGTTTGTATGGCTGATCCGCAAAAAAACATTGAACGGAAAAGTGCAAATGGAGTCTTGATCATGGCCGAAATAGCGGCCGGTCTGTTTATTTTTTTACTTATCTTTTGCCTGATTTTAAATGTTTTCAGTCTGCCCGGCAACTGGCTTATCCTGGCCCTGGCCGGAATCTGGAAATGGATTCATCCCCAGATGGAAATGGGCTGGTGGCTCTTTGGTTTGGTGACTTTTCTGATGCTGGCCGGAGAAATACTGGAGTGGGTTTCTCAACTCTGGAGCGGAAGGCGTTATGGAGGGTCCAGAAGGGGGAATATTTCGGCCATAGTCGGTGCCGTGGCCGGATCAATAATATTCGCCCCCTTCTTTTTCGGGCTTGGAGCGCTGTTTGGAGCTTTTGCCGGAGCCTATGCCGGAAGTTTCATTGTCGAGAAATTGCAGGGACGAAGTCTGGCTGAGTCAAACAGGGCGGCATTGGGCGCGTTTTGGGGAAAAATTTTTGGGGTAGCGGCCAAAATCGGACTTGGCGCTTTCAGCCTGTTCATTATTGTTCCCCGCATATGGGGCTGACAAGTCCGCCGCCATTAATCAAATGTCCGTATATCCAGCAGGTCGGGAGCATCCTCTGGCAACTCTTTTTCCTCGGATAATATTTGCAGCGCCGGGCGCAGCTTCATGGTTTTCTGAAAGGCGCTGATTAATTTGGCGTCATTTAACGCCGAACGGCTGCGTACTTTGAGCAGAATTGTATCCGATCCTCTGTCATTGGAAATTACCATCTGCCACTTCTGGATTTCCGGGAAAGCGCTTATTACTCGTGCCGCCTGGTGCGGATAAATAAATTGTCCTTTAACTTTGGCCGTGTCATCGACCCGACCGAGTATGCCTTTCAGCTTCAGGGCTGTCCGCCCGCAGGAACAAGCCGTACTTACAAAAGCGGACAGGTCTCCGGTTCCCAGCCGTATTAATGGATATGAGTCATTAAAGGGTGTGACCACCACTTCTCCGGTTTCTCCCTCGGGTAATGGATAGCCGGTTTCAGGATCACAGATTTCCACCCAGCAGCGCGAGGAAATGTGCATACCTCCAAGTTGCGGACATTCATATCCGATGCAGCCAGCGTCCGCTGTTCCGTATCCCTGCCGAACCTGGATGTCGAAAAGCTCCTCTACTTCGCGGCGCAAACTATCCGTGAGCCGTTCCGCGGCGACAAAAGCCACCTGCAGATTCAGGTCTTTTCGCGGGTCGATCCCCTGTTTATCGGCTTTTTCCCCGATTATTTTAAGATATGAAGCCATGCCGACGAAACCGGTAACCGGCAGTCGGGACATGAGCTCGATTTGGGCCTGGGTATTCCCGGGTCCGGCGGGAATACAGCAGCAACCAATGTTGCGCAAAGGTTCTTCCATCATAAGTCCGGCCGGGGTCATATGGTAGCCGAAAGTAATCTGGACAACGTCCTCCGCTCGAAAACCGCAGGCATAAAAGGCTTCGGCCCATCCCCAGTAATCATAGCTGTCACCTTCCGGGTCAAAAATCGGCCCCGGGGATTGATAAATGCGCCTGAGTCGTCCCATTGGAGTTGCAAGCATCCAGTCCAGACCGTTTTCTTCCTGGAAGCGGATAACATCTTTTTTATGTAAAACCGGAATATTTGAAAAATCATTGATTGTCCGGATATCTTCCGGGCTTAAGCCATGCTTTTTCATGCGTGATTTGAATTCGTCCGAATCCGCAGACGCCAGTCCAAGAAGTTTTTTTACCTTGTTCCACTTGTATTCTCTTCTGTTTTCCGGGACCGCGCTTTCCAGATCGTGCAGGAAACCCTCGCGTCTGTTTTTATCCTTCATGCCTTCTCCGCGAAAAATAGCTCGTTTTGCCGTATTCAGCTGTTTTTTAACCCAGCCAGCGTTTGCGCCGGCGATAATGTTTTACGTTGCGGTAACTTTTTTTGTCCCCCGCGTGGGACATTCCGAGATAGAATTCCTGAACGTCCGGATTTCTTAAAAGATCCTTGGCCGAACCGTTCATGACCACGCGGCCGTTTTCCATTATATAACCGTCCTCGGCCACACTCAGCGCGGCGCGCGCATTTTGCTCCACTAAAAGAATGGTTACTCTTTCCTGTTCCTTAAACCGTTTGACGATGTCAAATATCTCCTCGACAAGAAGCGGTGCAAGCCCCAGAGAGGGTTCGTCCAGGAGCAGGAGGCGCGGCTCGGCCATGATTGCCCGGCCAATGGCCAGCATCTGCTGTTCTCCGCCGGACATGTACCCGGACAGCTGCCTGCGTCGCTCCTTTAGCCTTGGAAAATAGGAATATACTTTTTCCAGATTGTCCGCATATCTGTTCGCAGGTCTGGTGAACGCTCCGCAACGCAGATTTTCCTCCACGGACAGATCCTCGAATACCCGGCGTCCCTCCATGACTTGAAAAATCCCCCGGCGAACTATCTTTTCCGGCGGCTGGTTCTGGATTTTTTGCCCGTCGTACCATATCTCACCATCCGTCACCTTGCCGTCTTCGGTATGCAAAAGTCCGGACAAAGCCTTGAGAGTAGTTGTTTTGCCCGCACCGTTCGCTCCAAGCAGGGTAGTGATCTTGCCTTCGCGGGCCGAAAGTGAAAGTCCTTTCAGGACCAGGACAACATCATTGTAGATGACTTCCATGTTTCGGATGCTTAAGATATCAGTGCTTTTGTCGTGTTTCAGCATGTCGTTGGCCGCGTTGTTGAATTTTTATTATTTGTTCACTTATTTTTTTAAGAGCTTAAGTTTTCGGCCCGGGATACAAGAAAATATTCGAACCTGGCGTTAAATGCATTCAAAAGTATCAGATAATTAAAATTTTTCTGCCGGCACCGGGAAGTCAGAAAAGGGACGCGGTAAAGTTTTTACCGCGTCCGATGAGCAGTGCTATTCACCCAGCCAATCATCCCTTCTTTTCAAACTTTTTGAACCAACGAATTCCATTTTTCCGTTTTCAAATCGGTAAAGAAAGACAGCCATGTTCGGCCGGTGGTCATCAGGATAAAAGGATATCGGGGGAGTGAGTCCCATTGGGTCATAGTCGCGCAGGGTTTCCAGAGCCGCCTTGACATTGGGGCCGTTAATGTCGCCTTTTTCCGCCGCCAGGCGTATGCCCTCGGCCATAACCAGCATGGACGCGAAGCCGCGAATAAAATGGGTCATCTGATACTTGTCGTCCGTTATCTCTTTGATGATTTTCATGCCCGGCACGTCCTGTCCATAAACAGCCGCAGACTGCAGGGAATAGGCACCGTTCGCGGAATCTCCGGCGAGCCTGACCAGATCTTCGTCAGCGCCCCAGATATTGGTAAAAAATGTAGTCTCCAGACCAACTTTTTGGGCGTCTTTCATTATTACTGCAGTTGAAGGCGTGGTGCCGCCGATCCAGCAGTAATCCGGTGATTTCTTTTTAAGTGCCAGTACCTGAGTGGTGGCGTCAATCGCCTTCAGGCCGACAGTTTCTTCCTCCACGATGTCAAAGCCCAGCTTTGTCGCGTATTTTTTCCCGGCCGGGATGGGGGCGAGCCCATAGGGGTGGTCTGGATAGACAAAGGCTATTTTCGGTTTGTTTTTCCCTTTCCAATTATCAAAAAAATACTTGATGGCTACCCGCATCTGGGTAGAGTAGTCAGCAGCAATAAAGAAATTATAGGGGGCCTTGGACGGATTGGTCAGATGGGCCGAATAGGAGGCGGAAAAAAGGGGGATGCGGTCCCGGCTTGCAAAGCGGACTAAAGCTTCGGTAACAGCCGTACCAAACGCCTGCACAGCAATCACTTTTTCCCGGTTGACAAATTTTTTGTAGGCTGAAAGGCCTTGTTGGACATTATATCCGGTATCCGCTTCCAGAAGTTTTATTTCATTGCCGGCCACCCCGCCTTGGGAATTCAGCCATTTTGTACAGGCTTTTATTCCTTGCGCGTAGGGTTTGCCCACTGAAGCCGTAGGTCCGGATAAATCCATCATGGAACCGATCTTCACGGTTTTGGCCCAGGCCTGGCCGCAGATGAGCAATGCGGCGGCAAAAAACAAGATGGTTGATTTTTTCATGAGTCAGCCTCCTTTGGCTTGATCGCCTTTAATGGGCGAAGGGATAAAGTTTCCAGTATGCCTTGATAAGTCTCCAGCGATGGGCCAGCCCCTCCGGTTCGAATATCAGGAACAGAACCAGAACCAGTCCGAAAGTGCCTTCACGTAACGCGAGAATGGAGCTGGAAATGTCCGGGAGCCAGACTCCAATGAAACTGGCCACGGAATTAAGCAGTTCGGGCAAAAGGGTAACGAATACCGCGCCCATGATAGACCCCAGGATTTTTCCCATTCCGCCGATAACAATCATCGCCAAATAGGATATGGACAGGCCTATATTGAATTGTTCGGGAGCTATGTACATGGTATAATGGCCCCAGAGACAACCAGCCACGCCAGCCATAAAAGAGGAAATGCCGAAAGCATAGATCTTGTATTGAAAGAGGTTCACTCCGGCTATTTCGGCAGAAAGATGAAAATCGCGGATGGCTACAAATGCACGCCCGGCTTTGGTCCGCATGACATTCGCCCCGGCCAGTACGCAAATTATGGCGATTGTCAGGATAAGCCAGTACATTCTTTGTTCGGTGTCAAAGGTAATACCCAGGATGGACGGCGAATCCAGAAGCATTCCGTTCGCTCCGCCGGTAAACGCATCCCAGTGCAAAAACACGTATTCCAGTATAAGTTGCGCGGCGAGGGTGGCGATCGCGAGATAAATGCCCTTGAGCCTGAGGGATGGTATGCCGAAAATCATGCCTATCGCCGCAGCAGCCGTGCCGCCAAGAATCAGGGCCAGGGGAAAAGGTATCCCGGACTGAGTGGCGAGCCCGGACGCATAGGCACCGACACCGATAAACGCTCCATGTCCAAGCGATATTTGTCCGCAAGCCCCGGTAAGGATGTTTAGGCCCACGGCCCCGATGACCGCGATTAAAATCAGATTTAAAATTGAAATGATAAAAGTTTCCATTAAAAATGGAGCAATAGCCAAAAGAACGAGAAAAACAGCCAAGGACCCCTTTTGAAAACAGCTTGGAAAAAATTGCGATTCCTGGCGATAGGAAGTGAAAAATAAACCGCATTTTGCCTGCATGCTAGACCCTCTCGATTTCCTTGGTTCCAAACAGTCCGTAAGGCTTGATCATGAGGATTATAACCAGAACGATGAAGGCCGCTACCTCCTTAAAACCACCGAGGTCGAAAAATTGTTTGGCCAGGCCATCGCAGACATTTTCCAAAACGCCGATGATCAGGCCGCCGACGGCCGCTCCGAGCAGCGAGTCCAGCCCGCCGAGTATGACAGCTGGGAAAACTTTAAGCCCCATATGTCCAAGTTGCGAATTTATGCCGTTGATATTGCCCAGAATTATTCCCCCAACGGAGGAAACAACGCAGGCTATGCACCAGGACAGGGCAAATATTTTTTTGATTGATATGCCCATGGATTGAGCGGCTTGTTGATCGAAAGCCGTGGCCCGCATGGCTATTCCAGTGCGTGAGTATCTGAAGAAGAAAGTAAAAATGGCAAAGAGCAGCAGAGACAGCAAAAAGGCGGCAATATACACCGGAGCCACAGGCAGTCCGAAAATGTTGACCGGATCTGTCGGCAATACCTGGGGATAGACACGAATATTGGTACCCCAGAATATTTGCACCAGCGATTTGAGAACCGAAGACAGACCGATGGTGACCATGATTACGCTTATATGCGATTCTCCGATAAGCGGCCTCAGTGTAAGACGTTCAATGGCCAGTCCCAGAATTATCGAAAAACCCAGAGTCAGGAAAAAAGATACAATAAACGGCAACTTGCCCTGAACGGTCAAGGCGAAACAGATATAGGCCCCGACCATCAGCAGCTCACCCTGGGCGAAATTGATCACTTGGGTTGCCTTATAAATAATGACAAACCCAAGGGCGACCAAGGAATAAATGGAGCCGACCACAAGACCGTTTATAATCAGATGCAGATAATATTCCATATTTGCTCCGGGCAATGCTGGTTATACGTTTTCGATCCGTATTTCTCCCTGGATATCACGGGTTCTGCCGTCCTGATAGGCTATCGAGGTCTGCAGATTATGGCTGGCGGAATCGAGATAGAGATGTTCGATCAGTGATTTGTAGCGGTTTTCGACCGTGTTGCGTCTAACCTTACGGGTCCTGGTCAACTCTCCGTCGTCCGCGTCAAGCTCCTTGAACAGCAGGCAGAAGCGTTTGATCCTGGTTTTTTCCGGCAATGTCTGGTTGACTGCGAGCACTTCGTCCCGAATAAGGCTATAGACCTGGTCTTTGGCCGAAAGATCCTGATAAGTAGTATAAGTTATGAGCTGCATTTCCGCCCATTGGCCCACAATTTGGAAATCAACGCACAATATGGCGGTTATGCAGTCCCGGTCCCGGCCTAGTACGATGGCTTCCTTTACATAGGGTGAAAATTTGAGTTTGTTTTCCAGGAACTGGGGTGAAAATTTTGTCCCGTCGTTTAATTCCATGACATCCTTCAGACGATCGATGACCACTAGTTGGCCGGAGTCATCGAAATAGCCGGAGTCACCCGACTTGAGCCATCCGTTTTCCAGGGTTTCCCGCGTGGCTTTTTGATTGTTGTAGTATCCCAGAAAAACAGCCGGGCTTTTGGATAATATCTCTCCCTGTTCGGAAATGCGTATGCGGGTTTCCGGAATGGGTTCGCCAACTGAATCAAAATTAATGGCCCGGTCCCGATGAATGCATGAAATCCCGGCGATTTCAGTTTGCCCATAAATTTGTTTCAAATTAACGCCGATGGCATGGAAGAAACGAAAGGTGTCCGGACCCAAAGCCGCGCCGCCTGTGGATGCCGAGCGGATGCGTGAAAAACCCAGCCTGTCGCGTAACGCCCTAAACAGACCAATTTCCGCCAGGACATTGGCGATTTTAAGGCCGATGCCGGGTTTGCGTCCCTCAAAGCGCGCATTGGCGTAGCGGATGCCGACGGGAAACAGGAGGTTGTAAATAAACCTTTTAAGCGGAGAGGATTCCATGATGTCTCCGCGAACCTTGGCTGAAAGACCTTCCCAAACACGGGGCGGAGAAAAAATAAGATGAGGACCGATTTCACGGATGTTGGCCTGCATTGTATCCGGCTCTTCCGGAAAGTTGACGCAGAATCCGAAAAATAAAGCGGAAGCCACAGCCATCATTTGTTCACCCATCCAGGCCAGAGGCAAAAAGGAGACAAATTCGTCGGAAGGGTATTTAGGGTCAACTTTGCCCAGATTGCCGGCCATGGATATAAGGTTGCGGTGCGAAAGCATAGCCAGCTTGGGTTTGCCGGTCGTTCCGGAGGTAGTGGCCACAATGCATGGATCATCGGGCGAAACGTTTCCGGCCATGGCCTCGAATTCTCCGGCCCGGTTTCTGCCCATTTCGCGCACTTGATCAAATGAAAGCAAGCCGTCCATTTTGTAGGCGGAAAGTCCGCGGCTGTCATGGTAGACAATATATTGCAGGGCTGTCCCTTCCCGAAGTTCCAGGATCTTATCCACCTGTTCCTGGTCTTCGGCCACTACCAGCTTGGCCTTGGAAAGTTCAAAGACATACTTGACTTCATTGGCAACCGCATCCTGATAGAGACCCAGGGCCATTCCGCCCAAAACCTGGACCGCCAGTTCGGCCCACAGCCATTCCGGCCTGTTGTCCCCAATGAGTATAATAATATCTCCCTTACCTATGCCCAACTCCAACAAACCGCCGGCAAATTCTCCGGCTATGTCCAGGTATTGTTTCCAGGTATAGGATTGCCAGATCCCCCATTCTTTTTCGCGCATTGCCGTTGATTCCGGCCTGTTGCGAGCCTGATTTACAAGCAGACGGGGTAAAGTGGTATTATGATGCGCTGCAGTCATTTTTTAACGTCCGGTGAATTGTGCGTCTTCATTACCCAGGTATGCCCGGATTACTTCCGGATTTTCGGCCACTTCCTGCGGCGAACCAATAGCGAGTACGGAGCCGAAATCCAGAACGACAACCCGGTCCGAGATATCCATAACAACTCCCATATCATGTTCGACCAAAAGGACCGTAACCCCCCATTCTTCATTGATGTCCAGGATATATCTGGCCATGTCTTCGGTTTCTTCCATATTCATTCCGGCCATTGGTTCATCCAGGAGAATGAATTCGGGCTCGGCGGCCAGCGCGCGGCCTAACTCAACTCTTTTCTGGACGCCGTAGGGCAGGCGGCCGGCGGGCTTATGACGGTAAGCGGAAAGATTCAGAAAATCGATTACTTTTTCTACCTGAAATCGGTGTTCATCCTCCAGGCGCCTGGCTTTACCCCAATATAAAAGTGAGGAAAAAATACCGTAATTCATGCGGTGATGCCGGCCAACCATGAAATTGTCCAATACGGAAAGGCCCCGGAAAAGGGCAATGTTTTGAAAAGTGCGTGAAAGCCCGAGCTTTGTGCATTTGTGGGCGGGCATTGACAAAAGTTCCTGATCATTCAGCGTGATGGAACCGGAATCGGGTTTGTAGCGACCAGATATGCAGTTGAGCATACTGGTTTTGCCCGCGCCGTTCGGACCTATAAGCGAGACAATGGAACCTTTTTCCACACTGAAAGACACATCCATAAGGGCGGCAATGCCCTTAAAGGTCAGGGTGATATTGTCAACTTTCAGTCCGATCATTATTGCCACTCATGCATGAAATCCGTTGGACTGACCAGTTTGAAGCCCCGGTTTTGGAGTTCGGCCGCTATCTTGGACGGGTCCCCGGTATCGACCCGGATAACAACCAGACGCATGTCCTTGTGAAAATAAGTGCCGGTCGAAATTATGGAAAAATTCATGTCGGCGATAATTCCGGAAACTTCTTTTAACACACCGGCCCGGTCCTGAACTTCAAAAACTATTCGTGAACCGCCGCGATCATATCCCATTTCCTCGACAAATACTTCGAGCATGACGTTGCGGTTTATATAACCCAGAAGCCGTCCGTCGTAAGCGACAACAGCAAGTCCGGCCAGATTTTCTTTCCACATGAGGTGTGCGGCGGCTTCAATTTCCAGCTCCGGAGACACGGAAACGATATCTTTGCGGACTATTTTGCTAACCTTGAGCCGGGACATCAGATAATTTATTTCGTGCTTGGACAGCGAGGTCATCATGGACGGCAGGGCGGCCAGGATATCTTCCTTGCGCACATAACCTATCACGGATTCCCCCTCCATAACCAAGAGCATCCATAACTTATGCGTCTCCATCTGTTTCTGGGCATCCTTGACCAGGGTGTCCGCGGTGCAACTGTAAAAGTCTCTCAGCATCTTCAGACCGACGTACATGGCTTGTCCTCCATTTGTTCCCTTATCAAGCTCTTAGGATGTGCAGAGAATAAAACCCAAATATTTTTAGCAAAACTTAAAGGAATAAATACAAAAATACAAATTCGAATCAATAAAGGCCGTAACCCTGTGTAAAGTCAAGACAGTTATTGCGAAGGGTGTCATTTGGACGGTGAACGGGCTGAAAGAAAGAAGTTGTATAAAATATGTAACTATTCAGCTTTGTTCTTCCATTCTCCTGCACAAGCCGGTTTTCTACAGAGCAGCTTGCAAAATTTGGCGTGGTCGTCCACGGAAAAATCAAACGAGACGGTCCTGGTGCCGAAGTTATCTCTGCAAATATTGTTTATGCACGAAAAAGATTTGAATTGGCATCCGACTGTGTGTCCTTTGCAGGTTTTGCCGTTCACATTTTTGGTGATCGAGTTCACGTAAATTGTGCATAAATTACTCATGGGATCGGAATTTTCCTGGCAGACCAAGCTGATTCTTTCTGCCGAACAATGCGGGGAGGAAAGGTACAAAATGGTTCCAATAAGCAGCAAAACGGTTAAAAGTTTTGCAAAAATTTGTTTTTTTCTTAAATTTTTTTGCATTATTATTTCTCCAAAATTAAAGTTGATCGTATCTATTCACCAAAAAACAATGCCGCACGGCGAAGATTCTTTTTTGAATAGTTTTTTATTCGGGCAGATTAAAGCTCGTCAGACAACTTATTTCAGTCCCCGGGTTCCTATGTCCCGACGGTAATATATGTCCTTGAAGGTTATTTTTTCCGCCGCGCTGTAAACCTTCTCGCGGGCCTGCTGGAGATCGTCTCCAAGGGCGGTAACGCCCAGAACGCGGCCACCGCTGCTAACCAGACGGCCTTCGCGCAAATCCGTTCCAGCATGAAAGATTTCCAGATCAGGAGCAACCTCCCCAGCTTCTTTCAGACCGGAGATAACATTGCCTTTTTCATATTTACCCGGATATCCTCCGGCTGCCAGAACCAAGCACATACTGTGTCTGGGGTCGATCTCTAGTTTTATATCTTTGAGTTGGCCTTGAACACAGGCGAGCATGACCTGCACCAAATCGTTTTTAAGACGCATCAAAAGGGGCTGACATTCAGGATCACCAAAACGCACATTGTATTCAAGTACTTTCGGTCCGTCTGCGGTCATGATCAGGCCCGCATACAATATACCGGTAAAGGGCCGGTCCATACCCTCCAAATGTTGAATTACAGGGCGGATTACCATGTCGGCTGTTTCCCTGAATTGTTCCGGGGGCAGGATCGGGGCCGGGCTGTAAGCACCCATGCCCCCGGTGTTAAGCCCCGTGTCGTTTTCTCCGATGCGTTTATGGTCCTGGGAAGACGGGAGAAAGGCGATATCGTGTCCATCACAGAAGGCTAGGAAGGAAACTTCCTCCCCGGCAAGAGCCTCTTCTATAACCACCCGGTTCCCTGCTGTTCCAAAAGTTTCCTTGACCATCATGTCTTTCAAGGCGTGCAGGGCTTTTTCTCTGGAATCGGCGATGACAACGCCTTTCCCGGCCGCGAGTCCATCAGCTTTGATGACCAGGGGCGTTTCAGAACGTTTTATATAATCTTTGGCCTGTTCAAATTCGTCAAAGGTTACGCTTTTGGCAGTCGGAATTTCAGCTTCGGCCATCAATGATTTTGCGAAGGCCTTACTGCCTTCCAATTGGGCGCAGAAAGCTCCGGGCCCGAAGCACGGAATACCTTTTTTATCCAGAGAGTTTTTCAGCCCCAGAACAAGCGGGAGCTCGGGGCCGACAACGACGAAATCGATTTTTTTGTCCGCGCATATTTTTAATATCGCCGGAATGTCTTCAACGGCGATGGGAATATTTTCTCCAAGGGCGGCTGTACCTCCGTTTCCGGGGGCCACGAATAATTTATCCAGAAGGGGGCTTTGGCTTATTTTCCAGGCTAAAGCGTGTTCCCGGCCTCCGGAACCGATTATCAGAATATTCATATCTTCTTCTCCTTAACCCGAGGGTGCAGAGTTCAAGGTTTAATGGCTCTTCGACGGAATGCATGGATTTTTGCGAGTTATTCTCCTGATCCTTTTGATGCCGCACTTGCGGTTCTGTATTTTCTAAGCCCCGCCAAAGGGGGATGCCCGCCCCCTTCGGCCTCGCTGGTTCCAAAGGAAGGCAGTTTTAGTTATCGGCAATGCCAATTGGTTTGAGAACCTGTTTTTGTGTTCCGTCCCGCGGTCCGTTTTCCCCCTTTTGGCGGGGACAAGAAAATATGCGAACCTTTCGTCAGGAACATCAGAAAGGATCACTCAAGTAAATCCACGCCCAACCTCGAGGAGCCGGTTTAATTTACTTGTGCATTGAACCTTTACTGTGTGCTGAACAGTTATCCATTTTGTGCAATATTTTTGAAATAAGCAAGAAGTGGCTATTGACCCCTTTTGAATAATTTTTCCAGTTGACTGTTGTCCCAGGCGCAAACCACGGGACGACCGTGCGGACAATAATCCCGGTTCGGGCATTTGAACCATTGGTCAATCAGAGCCAGGGCTTCATCCGCGGTCAATTCCTGTCCGGCCTTTATAGCTGACTTGCAGGACAGATTGACCAACATTTTTTCTGAATCCGGATTTCTGTCCGCCAGGATGTCCTGGATATAATCCTTGCCGCTTTCCGGATTGAGCCATTCAGGCACGGAAGACAAAACAAGTGAGTTGCCGTGCGTTTCGAAGCCAAATCCCATGTCATGCAATTTGTCCCTGATTCGGGCCGCCGTATCCTGCTCGGAGTCGCTGAGTGTAATTTCAAGGGGAAACAGAAGCTTTTTGCGTTGTCCCCCCGTTTTTTGCCGCCGGATTCGTTCATACAGAATACGTTCATGCACGGCATGCTGGTCTAGCATCAGCAGATGGTTTTTGTCGGCTAACAATAGATAAGTGGCAAATATTTGTCCCATGTAGCGATAATCGCGGGTTTGTAGTGACGATTCGAATCCTGCCGGTTGTTCGTGTATTGTGACTTGCGGATAATGTGGACGCGGGTCGGGTTGGGGAGCAGACCATTCATGCACCTGTTGGCTTTGCAGAGTATGCAGGCTTGTTTGGAATGAAGTCCGTGAAATTTCCGGGAATTTTGAAGGGGTCCGTTCATTTCCCGGTTCTGCATTTGCTGGAGTCAACACTTGTTCAACCGCTCTTTTTACCAGGGAAAAGACCAGTTTTTCGTCACGAAAACGGACTTCGGTTTTGGCCGGATGGGTATTGACGTCGACCTCTTCCGGAGGGATGTCGATAAAAACAATCGCCTGCGGGTATTCTTTGGAGAGCAGGCTGCCCCGGTACGCGGCGCGTACCGCGGAAAGCAGCATTTTGTCCGCTACCGGGCGCTTGTTGACATAAAAGTATATGCGGTTTGCCCGGCCCTGGGCGGTACTCGGATCTCCGGCCATTCCCCAGGCTTTTCCGTTGGCCAGTTCCAGACTGAATTCGCGCAAATTGAGGCACACTTTTTCCGGCCAGATTTTCTTCAACCTGCCCGGGAGATTCTGCCCGGAAAAAAATCTTTTCGTGGGTTTGTCGTCCACAAGGAATTCAAAGTCCACTTCCGGGTGCGCGAGCGCCAGGCGGAAGAAAATTTCCTGGCATTTTTTGTGCTCGGTAGCCTTGGTTTTTAAAAATTTCAATCTGGCCGGAACATTGGACAGCAGACCGCGCACTGTTACTTCAGTGCCTTTGTCCAGGGCCACCGGATAGCTTTCGCCGATTATTCCTTCGTTTACTTCCACGCAAGTACCTTCATCCCAATTCGCTGGGATGGAACACAGTTTAAGACGGCTGACCGAAGCGATACTAGGCAGGGCCTCGCCCCGGAATCCGAAGCTTTTGATGTTTTCCAGGTCCGGCAAAGAACACAGTTTGCTGGTAGCGTGCCGCGTGAGGGCCAGGCTGATTTCCTCAGCCGGCATGCCCCTGCCGTCGTCCTTGACCTGAATTATTTCCTGTCCGCCCTGGCTTATGCGGACTTGGATGCTCGCGGCATCGGCGTCCAGGCTGTTTTCCATGAGTTCCTTGACCACGCTTGACGGCCTTTCCACGACCTCGCCGGCGGCAATCTGATTCTGCAGTTCCGGAGGAAGGATGATTATGGGCATGCTATCCTCCTATGCTGCCCAGATTGAGAAGGTTTACCCGCATTTCATACCGGTTTTCATAATCTTTGCGGACCATGATGAAATCGAGGGAAAAACATTGGTGCAGATAGCTTACGGTCAAGCCGCGCTCCAGATATTTATCTTCAACCAGGTCTTTTCTCAGAATTCCGCTCAGACGCCAGTTGGGAATGACATCCAGTTGGGCGCCGATTTTCATGATTTCTAATTCCTTGTCCCAATCTCTTTTATATTCGTCCACTGTTTTCCGATAGTCCATGCCAAACCAGATTGATCCCTTTTCGGGCCAGAACAGACGCACCATATGTTCATGCTCGGTTATCCTGTTCATGTATGCCGAATACCAGGTCTTACTTCTCAGACTGATCCACTCGCCGGGTTTTAGGGTCAGGTCGGCCAGAACGTCTGAAAAAGGGCGGCGCGGATAACGGTTTGTTTGATCATCTCGTGTGGCCTCCCGGTAATCATAGCTTTGTTCCATTTTGAATTTCAGAAAATCCAGATAGTTTTTTTTCAGGCGCGTGGAGTTTCCTTCCGGGGAGGCAACAAGGGAATCGCGGCGTCGGGTGAGGACATTAGTAATGGAGTAGGTCAGTTCATTTTGGGGGCCAAGGCGATCCACCGAGTCAAAATCGGGAAGTTCGTCCTGGTCAATATTGGGACGGTTAACATATTCGAGTTCCGGCTGAAAGCTATGCTTCAGCTTTGTCCATCTGGAGGGCTTTGTGCTGTTTCCGGAGGGCGAGAGAGTTTCATTTAGATTATAAATCCTGAACAATTCAGAATAGGCATTGACGGAAAAATCGTAAAGACCCCTAGTCTGGAACTTGTTTTCCGTATTTCTTTTTTCCGGATCGTTTTCAAAGCGGTCTATCATGTATAGAGTTTCCCGCCAGCCCGCCTTGGGAGTGAGTGTAAACATGTTTGTGCGCAGGGGCAGGCTTATCTGGGGATGAAAGTCGAAGCGTGAACCCTTTGTCCCGAATTCGCGCCAGAAGTAAATAGCCTGGTTGTCCGCCTGTAATTCAAAAGGAGTATCCAAAATTTTGGTCTTGTATAAATCAAAATTTATCTCCGGAAGGCGCTGTACCGTGGGATTATATTTTTTGTCCAGGTTGTTGTTTCTGTATTTCAGGTTTTCATTATATACCACTCGGGCATCCAATCCGGCGTGGGCCCAATTGCGGCTGACGCTGAGAATATTCTCGCGCAGGAGATCATCGTTGTCGTTTATATCCCGTCCGAATTCTTCCAGGAATTGATTCCGGCTGTCTTCAAAGCCGGAATAGCCGGAATCAAATTCTCGCAGATAATTCTGATCCGAGACGTAATCAATATCCAGCTTTGATTGCCAGTCCTTGAACCAGGTGGCGTCATATTTGGCACGCAGCCAGAAACGGTTTTTGTTCGGTCGAACCAGACCATCGCCCTTGAATTGAGAGTCCTCATCTTTTTCTGTATCGGCTGTTTTTTGGTCATGAAGCCAGTCCGCGCGAAAAAGGGCCTTATCCTGCAGGGTTGGTGTGCTTCTGAATTCCAGGCCCTGCATAAGCCCCCGGTGCGAGTAAAAATTTTCATAAATAGTCAAATCGGTTTCTTCGTCTATGACTTGAAAATAAGGTTGATTTATGTGTGTCCCGAGCCGGTTGCTCGCACCTATTTCCGGTTGCAGGAAGCCGCTTTGGCGTTTGGTTTTGACCGGTATGACCAGATACGGGGAATACATTACCGGTGTGTCCTTGACTCTGAAACGGGGATTCCACAGGCTGGCGTAGCCTTCTATGGTCAGGCTCCCCCTGGAGGTTTTGAGGGACCAGGCCGGGCTGTCGCCGTCGCAGGAGGTTACTGTCGCCTCTTCAAATTCGTAGGTTTCCTCGCCTGTTTTTTGCAGCTTTTCCCCTTTGAAGTAAATATGTTCACGGGCCAGAAAGACCTGGCCGTTTTTGAGCCAGCCGATTTTGTTCTCAAGATCAAATTCGGCCTGTTCAGCCCGCATGAAATCCTGATTCCATTTCATATGGACATTGCCGCGCAGATAAACCCATTTGGTTTCCGGATAATAACGGGCATAATCGGCCTGCAGATAGTCCTCATCGCGATGAATGATTACGTTTCCAAACGCCTCGACAATTTCCGCGGTTTTATCCCCGTCCACCCGGTCAGCTTGAAGACGCCATGGTTCGGAGTCGTTTTCAGCGCTGGCCGCGGAAGGAAAAAATGCTGCCGCGCATGAGACAAGGAATAAAAGGATATTCAAGACATGTCTTTTCGGATATGTTTTTTTATTTGCGGTCATTATGTTTTTGGATGTTGTGTGCGGCTAATTTTTTATTCTGGATATTGGTGTTTGTGCATCAAATTTTTTGCGAGCTAAAGCCTTCGGTCTGCGGTTTTCTGATATTTTCCGAAAGGATTTTATCAACCAGAGTTGTCCCGGATAATTATATCTTATCCGCAAACATTAGTACGCCGAGAATTATAAAACCGACGGATGCTATTTTTTTGATCATTTCCCCTGGCACGTAATTGCATACCAGACTGGCAAAGACAACGCCGAGCATGGTGACGGAAACCAGGGCCAGGGAGGCTCCTATAAATACTGTCCACGGGTTTTTGGTCTGGGCTGCCAGTAAAATGCATGCTAATTGCGTTTTGTCGCCTAATTCAGCCAGAAATATGGTGATAAAAGTTGTTCCAAACAGTTTGATGTCCATGTTTAATGCTTTTTAAAACAGTTTTTGTAATCGTTGAGCAAATTATTTGCTATGAAAGCCTTAAACCGGGTTGCTTTTGTGCCCCAGGTACTTATAGAATACGAAAAGCAACACGGACTTAACCAAAATATTAAAATTTTTCCAGGAGGAATTTGCGGGTCGGATTCTGGATCCCTTGGTTTAGATATGCAAAAAGAACGGAAAATTTCAAAAGAAATTCATTTTGAGGATAGCACCCTGTTGCAGGACATTTGCGGGCCGCAGGGTAAAAATTTAAAATTAATCGGCAAAGAATGCGCAGTAGAATGTGCGACAAGGGGCAATACGGTTTATATTTCGTCCGGAGACCCTTCTGATGTGGATCTGGTGCAAAATTTGCTTTGTCAGTTCGCGGAACTTTTGCGCTGCGGATATAAGCTGGATTCCAGGGATATTGATTCCGGCATACGCATCTTGTCCCGCGATCCAACCGCCTCACTAAAAAAGATGTACCGCAAGGATACATGCGTGTCCACACCCCGGCGTACAGTGGTTCCCAAGACATTAAGCCAGCGGGATTATCTGCGTTCCATAAGAAAACACGACCTGGTATTCGGCATCGGACCGGCTGGAACAGGCAAGACCTATCTGGCAGTTTCCCTGGCAATAAGTGAGCTTATGCAGCGAACTGTCTCCCGGATTGTCCTGACCCGGCCGGCTGTGGAAGCCGGGGAAAGGCTTGGCTTTTTGCCCGGAGATTTGATGGAAAAGGTTAATCCCTATCTGCGGCCTTTGTATGATGCCCTGCACGATATGGTCGACTTTAAAAAAGTACAGGAAATGATAGAAACGGGCATAATTGAAGTAGCCCCCCTGGCTTTTATGCGCGGACGGACTCTGAACGATGCATTTATCATCCTTGACGAAGCGCAAAATACAACTCCTGAGCAGATGAAGATGTTTCTTACCCGCATGGGATTCGGGGCCAAGGCGGTTGTCACCGGAGATGTAACCCAGATAGATCTGCCCGGAGGGGCAAGTTCGGGGCTGGTCCAGAGCGCCAAGATACTCCAGGATGTAAAAGGAGTTGATATCGTTCATTTTGACGAGCGGGATGTGATCCGGCACGATTTGGTCGCCCAGATAATAAAGGCCTACGATAAATATCAAAGAAAAGACTAAAGGCCTTATTCCAGCGGTCCGGTCCCTTTTTTTGAGTGCATAAGAAGACCGGGCGGCCTGTCGCAAATTAACACAAAAAATCCGCTTAAATTTTTTAAACTCTGAAGGGCAGCAAGGATTTTCATTTTGCAACGCCGCCCGGGGGCATAAATGACTTGCCGTTTTTGCCCGGGTGTTGATCAATGTTTGGGTATTGACTTTTGGATCAAACATGCATTTTACTCTGCACATAGAACCTTTTTGTCTTCTTTGTCTGAATCTGGACAGAATACAGGTTTACACTTTTCTGAACCGACTGGGGCCAATCATGGATCTTCCGGGGGAGGGCGAGGTGGAAGTGCTGATTGCCGGTGATGCCACTATTGCGGATTTGAACAGCCGTTTTCTGCAATGCCCGGGTCCGACCAATGTTCTCAGTTTTCCCGATGGACATGATGGCGGACAACTGGTTATCAGCTCGCAAGCTGTATTGCGGGAAGTTTTTCTTTATCAGCGAGGGACAAGCGAACATTTTTTACGCTTGTTGGCGCACGGTCTTTTGCATCTGGCCGGGCACGAGCACGGGGAACGCATGTTTGATTTGACTGAAGAAGCGGTTTTCAGACTGATGAAGGAAACGGTTCCGAATGATTTTTCAACCTCGTTCTAGTTTATGAAAATGTATTTGCTCCCTCTGTGCCAATGAAGGTGAAACACCGAATTTTCTGCACCTCCTGCTGTCCGGCCTGCGACTTTTTAATGTCCGCCAATGGGCGATGCTTGTTCCATCCGGACTCATTGGCCTGGAGGAAAATAAAATATCGTGACGCAATGTATATTTGTTTGGGAACTTGATTAATATGCACTGTTCCGGGGTCCGGTTTCTCCTTTCAGAGAGCATAAGAAAACCGGGCGGCCTGTCGCATAGTTACCTAAAAAATGTGGTGAACTTTCTAATCCGGTTAATAGTTACATGAAAATTTTAGTAGTCCTTCCTATGTATGGCGGTTCTTTGCCCGTGGGACAGTATTGCGTCGGTGCTCTCGGCAGGCTGGGGCACATGGTTGACGTTTTTGAAGCCCCAGTCTTTAAATCCGCTTTTGACGGTTTAAAAGAGTTGAAGATTTCGTCCTCCAGTTTGGACCAGCTGGAGAACAGCTTTTTGCAGGTGGTCTCCTCGGCGGTTTTGGCCAAGGTGGATATGATGCGTCCGGATTTGGTTCTGGCTCTGGCTCAAGCTCCTTTAAGCCGTCAGACATTGTCCAAGTTGCGTCAAAAAAATGTGCCGACCGCGATGTGGTTTGTGGAAGATTTTCGTATCTTTCAATATTGGCGGAGTTTTGCTCCATATTATGATTTTTTTGCGGTTATTCAAAAAGAGCCTTTTTTTTCCGAGTTGAAAAAATCAGGTGTGGCCAATTTTATGTATCTCCCCCTGGCCGCCGATCCCGATTTTCATCGCCCCCTGGACCTGGACAGCGTCAGCGAAAGAAAGTTCGGCAGCGACCTTTCTTTTCTCGGAGCAGGATATCCAAACAGACGTAAAGCGTTTAAGTCTCTTTTGAATTATGATTTGAAGATATGGGGCACAGAATGGGACGGGGCCCCGGAGCTTAAGTCCTTGATTCAGCTCGACGGTTGCCGCGTATCCCCTGAAGAAGCGGTTAAAATATTTAATGCCGCCAGGATCAACTTGAATCTGCATTCGAGCATAAACCGGGATAAGGAAGTAGTTCGGGGAGACTTTGTAAATCCAAGAACATTTGAGCTGGCGTCCTGCGGGGCCTTTCAATTGGTTGACGAACGCGAGCTGTTGCCGGATTTATTTTCAAAAGACGAATTGGTCACTTTTTCCGGAATGGATGATTTGCTGGAAAAGATTGACTATTTTCTGCATAGTCCCGACGAACGGCAAGAGATATCCGCAAGGTCCAGACAACGTGTCCTGTCCGACCATACATATGAGCAGCGTATGCGGGATCTGCTGGCCTGTATGACCGAATCCGGGATATTGAAGGAGAATAAAAAGGATGATCCGGATCTGTTTGATGCAATCGACCCGTGTCTGCGGGAAAAAATAAGAAAGTTGCTGGAAAAATACAGGCTGTCCCCGCATGTTGGTTTTGCCGATCTTATTTTCAATATACGCCAGGCCGGGGGAGAATTGGATGAACTGGAAACCAGCCTTCTTTTTCTTGATGAGTGGAAGAAGTTGTATACGCGCTGACAAAAATAATCCGAACCTAAAGCCGATATTTTAACACCCGGAAATTTTTAAATTTCCGGATATGAACTATCTTAAGGGAGTTTAAATGCGTAAAAGAAATTTCGCCTTGTGCCCGGAGGGCGGGCCGGTTATTTTTTTGTGCACGGTCTGTACATTGGTTTTTGCTGTAATGGAATGGGAAATCCTGGCGGTTGCCGCTTTGTTGCTTCTGTTTTTTTCCCTTAATTTTTTTCGGGATCCGGAACGCGTCGTCCCTGATAAAAAGGCAATCGCGGTTTCTCCGGCCGATGGCAAGGTAGTGCGCGTCGGGTCCGGCATTGATCCCTTGAGTGGAGAGGAACGTACCGTCATCTGCGTGTTTATGAACGTATTTGACGTGCACGTCAACAGGAGTCCGGTTGCCGGTACGGTGCAGGGATTTGAATATGTGCCCGGAAAGTTCTTAAACGCGTCTCTGGATAAGGCATCAAAGGATAATGAACGCTGCGCAATGCAGATCAGGGACGAAGCCGGTGATTTTTGGACCGTGGTTCAGATTGCCGGACTCGTGGCCAGGAGGATAGTGGTCTGGACGGACAAGGATGATGAATTGTCGCGCGGAGAGCGTTTCGGGATGATAAAGTTCGGTTCCAGGCTTGACCTTTATCTTCCGTCCGGGTATCTTCCGTGTGTAGAACTTGGAGCTAAAGTATTGGCTGGACAATCCGTGCTGGCCAAGTATCAGGAATAATTATGGAAGAAAGCGGCCCGAAACATAAAGGATTTTATATCCTGCCCAATTTGCTGACCACGGCAAGCATGTTTTCCGGTTTTTGGGGAATACTGGCCGCTGTGGAGGGGCGTTTCGAGCTTTGCGCTGTATGCATATTGGCCAGCTGCTTTTTCGATGGTATGGATGGAAAGGTGGCCCGAATGACCGGAACTGGATCGGATTTCGGCATTCAATTTGATTCCCTGGCCGATTTGGTTTCATTCGGTGTGACTCCGGCGGTTATGACCTATTTGTGGCAGACTCATGAACTGGGCCGCCTTGGAATCACGACGAGCTTTCTGCTTATAGCCTGCGGAGCGTTGCGTCTGGCCCGGTTTAATGTTCAATCCAAACAAACATCCAAAAAATTTTTTATCGGTTTGCCAATACCTGCGGCCGCCTGCACCCTGGCTACCCTGGTTCTGTTTTGCAGTTATGTTCCGTCCGTTAATATTAGTCAGGCACTTCCCTGGTTTACGCTGATTTTGACCTTGGTTCTGGCCTTGCTTATGGTCAGTCAAGTCAAGTATGCTTCTTTCAAGGAAGTAGAGGCGATTCGTGCTCATCCTTTCACCAGTACCGGCACGGTTATTTTTCTTTTCGTCCTGGTGGCCTCCGAGCCTAAATTTTTCGGGTTTCTGTTTTTTATGGGCTACCTTGTCTCCGGTGCCGTTTATTCCTTTCTTATACTACCTTTCCGTAAAGATACCAATCTACGGGAGTCCTCCAAGGAACTCTCGTAAAATATTCAAATCCTCATATCTCATAACATTATGTGCTTGCCGGAGCCCGGAAGGTCCGGAGAACCGGAAAATATTCCGCCTTGGTCCTCAATACGACTTTCAGGGTGGAAGGAATGAATGCGCTATCCGCGCGTAAAAATAAATTTATTATTCGGAATATCAAAGGAGATTTCAGTATGTCGGACAAAATATATGTTTTTGATACCACCTTGCGCGATGGAGAACAGTCTCCGGGGGCGACAATGAATACGCGGGAAAAAGTTCGTCTGGCCCGGCAGATCGAACGAATGGGTGTTGATGTCATTGAGGCCGGGTTTCCCGTGGCCAGTACTGGTGATTTTGAGGCTGTGCGGGAAATAGCTGAAACAGTTAAGGAATGTGAAGTTGCCGGCCTGTGCCGGTGTACCCCGGGGGACATAGATCTGGCCTGGGAAGCGGTCAAGCATGCTAAGCGTCCGAGGATACATGCTTTTATGGCCACCTCGGATATTCATATGGAATTCAAGTTGAATAAGACCAGGGAGCAGGTTTTGGAATTGATCAAGCAGGGAGTCTCACAGGCCGTGTCTCTTTGTCCGAGTGTAGAATTCTCGGCCGAGGACGCTTCGCGTTCAGATCCGGATTTTCTGGTTCAGGCCGTTCAAGTGGCAGTGGATTGCGGGGCAACGGTAATTAATATCCCCGATACCGTGGGTTATTCGCAGCCGGAGGAATTCGCCGGGCTTATCCGCCATTTGAAAAATGAGGTCAAGGGGTCGGACAATATCATATTCAGTGTACATTGTCATAACGATCTGGGGTTAGCGGTGGCCAACACTCTGGCCGCTCTTGCCGCCGGAGCGCGCCAGGCCGAAGTGACCCTGAGCGGTATTGGGGAAAGAGCGGGAAATGCCGCGCTGGAAGAGCTGGTTATGGCCCTGGACGTCCGGAGTGATTATTGCCGTATGCATACCGATGTGGACACCAAGCAACTTTATCCGGCCTGCCGTTTGCTGTCCATGATTATCGGTCAGCCCATCCCGCCGTATAAACCGATTATCGGGGCCAATGCATTTGCACATGAGTCCGGTATTCATCAGGCCGGAGTACTCAAAAACAGGCAGACCTACGAGATTATGACTCCGGAGAGTATCGGCAAGGTTTCCAACGATATTGTAATCGGCAAGCATTCCGGTCGGCACGCGGTACAGGGCAAGCTCGAGGAACTCGGTTATCGTTTAAGCGAGGAAAACCTGGAGCACGTGATCAAGGTTTTAAAGGATCTGGCCGACCGCAAGAAAAATATTTACGTTGAAGATCTTGAGGCCGTTGTTTTAGAAGAGGTCTTTCGCATCCCTGATAAATACAAGCTGGTCTATCTGAGCTCAATCTCAGGCAATATGGCTATTCCGACTGCTGTTATAAAGATGGAAGTTGAAAATGAAGAGAAAAAGCTGGCTCATTTCGGAGCCGGACCCATTGATGCAGTATTTAATACCATTGACCAATTGGTGGGCAGGAAACCGAAATTAATACGTTATTCAGTTAATGCCATAACCGGAGGAGCCGATGCCCAGGGAGAAGTTACGGTGCGTTTGGAGGACAATGCCATGAATGCCGTTGGACGGGCCGCTGATTCAGATATAATAATATCCAGCGCCAAGGCTTATATAAATGCTTTGAACAGACTGGCCAAAAAGGAGGAAGAGAGCGCATGCCCCAGACCTTAGCTGAAAAAATACTGCAAAAACATTGTTCGGAAAAAATAGTCGGACCGGGGCAAATAGCCCGTTGTCGCGTGTCATTGGTCCTGGCCAATGACATTACCGCTCCCCTGTCGATACGTTCATTTCAGAAAATGGGTGCTGAGGCTGTCTTTGACCGGGACAGGGTTGCTCTTGTCTGTGATCATTTTACGCCTAATCGGGATATTGCTTCGGCCCAGCAGGTAAAGAAGGTTCGTGACTTTGCCCGCAGCCTGAATATAACCCATTTTTACGAGGGTGGCGATGTGGGAGTCGAACATGCCCTTTTGCCTGAATTGGGGCTTGTGGGCCCGCAAGACATAGTAGTCGGTGCGGACAGCCATACTTGCACCTATGGAGCTCTGGGGGCGTTCGCCACCGGACTGGGAAGTACCGATATCGCCGCGGCCATGGCTCTGGGGGAAACCTGGTTCAAAGTCCCGGAAAGCATCCGGGTGACTATTGACGGGGAAATGCCGGATAAACTCTGTTCCAAGGATTTGATCCTGAAAGTGATTGCCGAACTCGGGGTGGATGGTGCCCTGTATCGCGCCCTGGAATTCAACGGGAACGCTGTTGAACGTATGGATATCGAGGCCCGGATGACCATGGCCAATATGGCGATAGAGGCTGGCGGAAAAGTGGGACTTTTTGCCGCTGACGATTCGACTGTTGCATATTGCCGCGGCAAGGGACGAAAGGACGCCGGGGAGATTAGGGCGGACGACGGCGCGAAATATTTTTCTGAATTGCATATCGATGCCGCCGATCTTGAACCCCAGGTAGCCTGTCCGCATTTGCCGGACAATGTATGCGCGGCAAATGAATTAAGTCATGTGCGTGTGGATCAGGTCGTACTTGGTTCCTGCACTAATGGCCGGATAACCGATCTGCGCCAGGCCGCGGAAATTATCAAGGGAAGGCATGTTGCACGCGGCGTGCGGTTCATTGTGCTCCCGGCCACCCCGGCAGTCTATAAGCAAGCGCTTCGCGAGGGATTGCTGGAAATATTCATGCAGGCGGGGGCTATTATCGGTCCTCCGACCTGCGGACCCTGTCTGGGCGGGCATATGGGGGTGCTGGCAGACGGAGAAGTCTGCCTGGCGACCACGAACCGAAATTTCAAGGGACGCATGGGCAGTCTGGAAAGCTTTTTGTATCTGGCTGGACCCAAAGTCGCAGCGGCCACGGCCATCGCCGGTCGGATTTCATCCAACTTTGAACCTTCAAGCTAAAAGGTGTACATATGCAATATGATGGACAAGCCCGGAAAGTAGGGGATCATATAGACACGGACGCCATAATTCCGGCCCGTTTTTTGACTACAAGCGATACAGCCGAGCTTGGCAGGAATTGTTTTGAAGGTCTTGAGCACGGCTGGATTAAACGCGTCAACAAGGGGGATATTCTGGTCGCGGGCAAAAATTTCGGCTGCGGATCTTCCCGGGAACACGCGCCTCTGGCTATACTTGGTGCCGGAATTCCGGTTGTTGTCGCCCAAAGTTTCGCCCGTATTTTTTATCGGAATGGATTTAACATGGGGTTGTTGCTCATTGAACTGGGCGACGCGGTGGAAAAAATAAACGATGGAGACAATCTGAAAGTCGAACCAGCAAGCGGAGTGGTAAAAAATATGGATTCGGGTCAGGAATTTAAAACCCGGCCAGTGCCGGAATTTATGCAGGAGTTGCTCCGAGCCGGGGGACTTATTCCTTATGTACGCGAAAACATACAAAAAAGAGGTATGCATGAGTTATAAGCTGACTATATTGCCCGGTGATGGAATAGGCCCGGAAATAACCATTCAGGCCGTGCGGGTTCTGGACCGGATCGCGGAATTAAGCGGACTTGTTTTTGAGAAAGAGGAGGCGCTTATCGGCGGTGCGGCAGTGGATAAAACCGGCGGCCCTTTGCCGCCGGAAACAATTGAGAAATGCCGCTTAAGCGATGCGGTGCTTCTGGGGGCGGTAGGCGGTCCCAAATGGGATGATCTGGCGCCGGAAAGGCGCCCGGAAAAGGGGCTTCTGGGTATCCGCAAAGAACTCGGGCTATTTGCCAATCTCCGGCCGGCCCGGATATTTCCCGAGCTTTCCGGAGCCACTCTCCTGCGCCCGGATATCGCGGACAGGGGGATAGATTTGCTTGTAGTCCGGGAACTTACCGGTGGTGTGTATTTCGGTGAGCCGAGGGGGCAAAAGATTAGTCAAGGCGTGAAAACCGCTTTTAACACCATGGTTTATTCCGAGGACGAAGTGCGCAGAATTGCTCACCTGGCCTTTGATGCCGCCCGCAAGCGCAAGGGCAGACTTTGTTCTGTGGACAAGGCCAATGTTCTCGAGGTCTCCAGGATGTGGCGGGAAATCGTCCAGCAAATGGCCCGGGAATATCCAGATGTCGAGCTTACACATATGTATGTGGATAATGCGGCCATGCAGCTGGTTCGCGATCCCTCCCAGTTCGATGTCCTGGTAACCGGTAATCTTTTTGGAGATATTCTTTCCGATGAAGCGGCGGTAATAACCGGTTCAATCGGCATGCTGGCTTCTGCTTCTCTGGGGGATAAAAATCCGGGACTGTTTGAGCCAATACATGGCTCAGCTCCGGATATCGCCGGGCAGGACGCGGCAAATCCCCTTGCCGCCGTACTTTCTGCGGCCATGCTTTTACGCTTCGGACTTAATCTTGAACAAGAGGCGGACCGGGTGGAACGGGCGGTAAATCGGGTTTTGAGTTCCGGATTCCGCACCGGCGACATAATGCAACCCGGTAAAATTTTGCTCGGGTGCGCGGATATGGGCGATAAGGTCTGTGCCGCATTATCCGAGGAGTAATCAAGCGCTGTTTAGTTTTTGTCCGGAAGTTTAATTTTTTTTGTATGGAAATTGTTTAAAGCATGTTTTTTCGGTCATGCGCCGCCCTGTTGAGTGAGCGGCGCAGACTGAAATTTTGGTATTCAAAAGGATCAGACAGATAAAAGACGCTGCCAACGTCTAGGAATCTTGAAAATCAGTCCGTTTTGTTTTTGAGTTCTTCTTTTAATCTGCAGACTCCGCAGACTTGTTCTGTAGTCGGATAACCGCATTTAAGGCAAGGAGTTAATGACGGTCCGCTGTCTTTTTGCCCGCGGGTAAAATATTGCCTGCCTTTTTTCTGGAAGGCTTCGTAAAAGGACCTTTTTCTGCCCGGTTGTGCTTTTTCCAGTTGGTTCAGCAGGTTTTTGTATATATTAAAGCTTGCATCAAAGCTGTACGGACATCCCCGCATATTGTAAGCAATGCCGTTTAGATAACAGTAGTTGGCCAGCTCGAATTCCGTCAGCCGATAAAGAGGTTTAATTTTCCGGACAAATCCTTTTTTTGCACTGAGAACCGGCCCCACATCCCGTAAATACCCCGTATCCCACCGCAATGTGTTGGCCATGAGCCTGGCGGTTTCATCGTCCAGGTTGTGCCCGGTAGCGAGAACCGTATAGTCGTTATCAAGGGCATATTTGTTGAATAAATAACGTTTTATTTTCCCGCAGAATGAGCATACAGGGCGGTTTACATGTTTTTTTAAAAGCGGGATGTTCAAACCGTGCTCTTGGGTGTGCACGATTTTGAGCGGTACATTGTTTTCCGTGCAGAATTTTTTTGCTCGTTTACAGGCCTCGAACGAAGAATGTTCAATATCCAGATCAATATGCAGGGCATGAGGCTTTAAACCGAGGCGGACCAGCTGATGGACAAGGGCCATTGAGTCCTTGCCCCCGCTGAGAGCGACCAGAATCCGGTCATCCTCGCGGAGCATTGCGTAATTTTTTATGGCTTTTTGGACTTGTTTTTGAAAGAAGAGATCAAAACATGCGGCACAAAAACCGGAATGATGACTAGGCAGGGCGACTACCGCCTGTTTTCCGCATCTTGAGCATTTCATGTCTTCAACCCCTTGAGTTTACTTTGCGGACCTTTAATTCCGATCCTTCGGGTACAATCCGGTCCGGCGTGAGCAATTGTCCGTCTGCATCGATGACCAGAGTCTGATCAGCGTCCAAGTCCAATCGATTCAGCACTCCGCGGACCGATTTGCATTTAAATGCCTTGGTCCAGACCATTTCCGGCTCAATTAAAACATGAATCATGTATCTGCACTTTTTTCGTAAGTTTGTTTTTTGTATCTGTTCAGCAAATTTGTTGATGTGACGAACGGTTACGTTTTTTGGGTTCTTAAACGACAGTGAATAGCTGTTTTTAATAAAGTATTCACGAATTGGCAAAAGGTATTTGTTCAGTAAATTTAAATATATTCTTCTATGCCTGCCAATGCTTCATGGACGAAATGAATGGTTAAAAAAACATTTTTTGTATCTGTGCAGTAAACTTTTTGTTCCCCATGCTTTCGGCCTGCGGTTTTCTAATGCCCGCTGAAGGTGATGCCTACCCCCTCCGGACTCGCCGGCCTGGAGGAGGGCAAAAAGTCGTACGGGCAATAGATATTTGTTTGGAAATTTTATTTATATACACATTCCCGCGGTCCGGTTTCCCCCTTTTAGAGTGCATAAGAAAACCGGGCGGCCTGTCGCAAGTTTACGCAAAAAATCCGGTGAACTTTTTTTCGTGTACTGAATAGTTACCATATTTGAACAGCGGGCACTATTTGCTTTAAAGTTATAATGAATAGTTATTTCAATAATATTATTTTTGGACTTACGGAACACATTGACTGAACAAGTTTTTGTCGGCTAATAAATTCATTTCCGGCAATTTTAAGAGTGCCGGAAAAAAATAATTTCCCATATAAAAGGAGAAAAAATGGAACAGGATGTATATTTCATACAGGGCGATGGAATAGGCCCGGAGGTGGTGGCTTCGGCCAGAGAAGTTCTGGACACGGCGGTAGAAAAGACCGGGGGACAGAAACGGAAATTGGTTTGGAAGGAATTGCTGGCCGGCCAGAAGGCCTACCAGGAGACAGGCGAGTATTTGCCGCAAGCAACCTGGTCTGGACTGGAAAAAGCAGAAGTGGCCATGAAGGGCCCCTTGACCACGCCGGTTGGAAGTGGATTCCGCAGCCTGAACGTTACCCTGCGCCGGAAGCTGGATCTATATGCATGCATTCGCCCGGTTCGACATTTTCCAGGTATCGAATCTCCGGTTAAGCATCCGCAAAATGTTGATATGGTTGTTTTTCGGGAAAATACCGAAGATGTTTACGCCGGAATAGAATGGGCGGCCCAAACTCCGGAAGCGGAAAAAGTGCTTGAGTTCCTACGTTCGGAAATGGGGGCCGATGTGGACTTAAAAAGCGCGGTGGGCATTAAGCCGGTGACCGAAGCCGGCTGTAAAAGACTTGTGCGCAGAGCGTGTGAGTTTGCCCGTGATCAGGACAGAAAAAGCATAACTCTGGTCCATAAAGGCAATATTATGAAGTATACCGAAGGAGCTTTTCGTGCCTGGGGCTATGAACTGGCCGAGGAGGAATTCAAAACGCTTATAACGGATGAGGACAAGGCTGAGAGGGGCAAGATCGTCATAAAGGATCGCATCGCGGACGCCATGTTTCAGGAAGTCCTGTTGCGTCCGGAACAATATGACGTGTTGGCCACTACTAATCTGAACGGGGATTATATATCGGATGCACTTGCCGCACAGGTCGGCGGATTGGGAATAGCTCCCGGGGTGAATATGGGGGATAATCTGGCCCTGTTTGAGCCTACCCACGGAACCGCTCCAACCATCGCCGGAAAGGACATGGCCAATCCCATGAGTATGATTTTAAGCGGGGCGATGCTTCTTGAGCATGTCGGCTGGCAGGAGGCGGCGCAACTCATTCATGAGGCGGCCGGGAAGGTTTTGTCCTCGGGCCGGGTGACGGCGGATCTAACTCCTCAGATGAAAGGAGCTATCCAAGTGGGATGCCGCGAATTCACCGATTCTTTTCTTGCCGCTTTATAAGGCTATATTCGGAATCAAGGTTGCAGTACCCAGGGTATACGTTCCTGAGTTGAAATTATATGCTATCAGTGCACCAAATTTTTTAACCCAGTAATATAGTTATTACAAGAGAACAAGGAAGGAAATTGTGAGCGTTATAGCTGAACTGGCCATATTCCCCCTGGACAAAGGAACTAGCGTAAGCGGATATGTGAAGCGGGCCGTTGACAGTCTGAAAAAAAGCGATATGCCCTGCGAACCCGGGCCCATGGGAACATGTATCGAAGGAGATTGGGATGAGGTCATGTCCGCTGTGAACAGATGTTTCAATGAAATGCGTGCCGATTGTGACCGCGTCTACATGACCCTGAAGGTTGATTACAGAAAAGGCCGCGAACAGGGCATGAAATACAAAGTGGGAGCCGTTTCAGGGTAGGATTTATTTGTACTTTTTGGGATCCACGCGGTATTTATGCACTTTGTAGTGCAGGATGCGGTAGGTTACCCGCAATTCCCTGGCGGCATTGAGCATATTGCCTTTGTTTTTTTTTAGAGCCTCTATGATCAGTTCCTGTTCAAACCGGGCTACAGCTTCCTTAAACGAGAACTGGTTGTCGGTCGCAGAGCTTTCAGCTGTCTGCAGGCTCGGCGGGAGGTGATAGGTGCGGATCACTTCTTCGTTGCAGACCAAAACCGCTCTTTCCAGGCAGTTTTTCAACTCCCGGACATTTCCGGGCCAATGGTACTGAATGAGTAAATCAATAGCCGGGGTGGAAATGCGTTTTATCTTTTTGGAATAGCTGGCGGAAAAGGTTTGCAAAAAATGTTCGGCGATGGGCAGGATATCTTCTTTACGTTCATGTAACGGCGGGACAAAAACAGGGAATACATTTATTCTGTAATACAAATCCTCCCGGAAATGTCCGCTGCCGACCAGTTCTTCAAGCGGCTGATGCGTCGCGCAGACAATGCGTACATCCACCTGAGTCGCTTTCTCGCTCCCAACTCTTTGTATCTCGCCTTCCTGCAGTGAACGAAGGAGTTTTGCCTGGGCCGCAGCGCTTAATTCCGCTATTTCATCCAGAAACAATGTCCCCTTGTCCGCGAGTTCAAACCTTCCTTTTTTGGTTTTTATTGCTCCGGTAAACGCTCCCTTTTCATGTCCGAAAAGTTCGCTTTCCAGAAGGTCCGCCGGCAACGCCGCGCAGTTGAGTTTAATGAACGGGGCGTCCATCCTCGGGCTGTTCATGTGGATGGCTTCGGCCAGCAGTTCCTTACCTGTTCCCGATTCACCGCGGATAAGCATTGTGGCATTGCTCGGCGCCGCCTGTCCTATCTGGGCCAAAACCGCACGCATGGCTTTGGAAGTGGCGATGATATCACTTTTTATCGCTTCCCGGCGTGAGTTGTCCAGGGGCGGTAGATGGGAATCCCTTTGCCTGCTGACTTCGTCCTGAAGGAAAGAGGCCTGCCTGGCAATAATCCGGGCCAGTATCTGCAGAAAAGTACGGTGGGAATCGGGTTCAAAAGGTTTATCCAGTGGAATGTCGGCACTTAAGACCCCCAGTATCTCCCTGTTTTCCTCGGCGTCCTTGCGCAGAACAGGCACGCATATGAAGGAGAGTTCGCTGAGTTCGTCCGAGTCGCGATCAAAAGCGAGATTCAAGAAACTTTTTTCTTCGGCCATGCAGGGAACTATGATCGGTTCCTTGTCCTGGACAACCTTGCCGGTGATTCCCTCGCCGGGCTCGTAGGAATGCTTGGGAGCTTTTCCCGGGCCGTAATAGAGACTGAATTCGATGGTCTTGGACACCGGCTCCAGAATAGCCAGGGACATTCTTTTATATCCCAGCTCCGGAGCCACTGTGCTCATGACGTTGGCAAGCCCTTCGCGCAATGGAGAATTCAGATCCATTTTTTCCAGGATATCGTCCAGAAGATGCAGGAATTTTGTATCCATTTGGGCTTATTGAATACCTTGCGCCCCAAGTTCCACAGCCTGGAGGTTGACGTCCACGATTTTGGGCTTGAGATGCTTTTTTATCCCCTCGCACAGGTCCTGGGTGTCCAGCGGCAGGACTCCGGATGCGAACAGGGCGCTCATAAGAACCATATTGGCGGTCTGCAGGACCCCGGTCTGGCGGGCCAGTTGTTCGCAATCTATAAAGTGGGCCTTCTTTGCGCACAGCCGGCATTTTTCCCGTATTTTTTCCATCTCCGGATATTTGTCCCTGGCCATACAGACACTTAACGGGTAGAAGGGGTTAATGCTGGATATGATGGTACCTTCGGGATTTACGAACTCCAGGGCCCGCAAAGTCTCCAATGGTTCAAACCCCAGCAGTATGTCGGCTTCGCCCTGGGTGATTTTGGGGCTTTTAAATCCTCCCAGCAGAACAAAAGAATGAACAATGCCCCCGCGTTGGGCCATGCCGTGAATTTCACCGGCTGTAACCGGGATATTCTTGTCCGAGGCGATTTCCGCCAGTAGATTGGTAGCCGTAAGAGTCCCCTGCCCTCCGACACCGGTTAGAAAAACGCGAGTTTTATTCATATTAGGCCCCCTTGTCAGCCTGGATGTGTTTGCAGATTTGAACGCAAAGCATACATCCGGCACATTGAGCCGGATTGATATGAACTTTCTCGTCCTGGACATAAAATGCCGGACAGGCCAGCGTGTTGACACATTCCATGCAGCCGTCGCAAGTATCCAGGATCTTGGCCCGGCCGGTTTTCTTTTTGCCAAGCATCCTTCGGGCGTAAAGCGGGCAGGGTTCTTCAACGATCATGACCCGCACGCCGGTTAATTTTTTAAAATGTTCCAGAGTGCTTAACATGGCCTTGTGATTGAACGGCTTGACTTTTTTGATGTGCTCAATGCCGCAGCCGTGAACAATTTTTTCGATATCCAGAGCGGGGTACTCTCCGGCCGGAGTGTTGCCCACCCCGGGATGCGGCTGGTGACCGGTCATGGCTGTGGTCTGATTGTCCATTATGACCAGAAGAAGATCATGTTTGTTGTAGACCGCGTTAACCAATCCGGTAATTCCGGAATGAAAGAAAGTGGAGTCGCCGATAAAGGCTACGACAGGGTTACCCGTGGCCTTGGCCATGCCGCAGCCGGCGGAAACTGACGAGCCCATGCACAGGAGAAAATCAGCCGAGTTTAGCGGAGGCAGAAGCCCCAAAGTGTAGCAGCCTATATCCGAGGAATAAACTGCCTCATCTCCGAAAACCTTGCGCACCGCAAAATAAGTACCTCGATGCGGACAGCCGGCGCACAGATTTGGCGGGCGCTGCGGCAGGTTGCCGATATCCGCCGCGCAGTCCGGAGCGTTTTCTTCTTGCGGCAGATCGTGCATGTCCAACAGGGTTTTATGGACCAAAGCTGTGGAATACTCTCCGAAACGGGTCAGCTCCCGGCCCTTGCCCCGGATTTTGGTCCGTATATTTTCTTTTTGGGCAATGCAGCGGACAGCGTCTTCAACAACAGGTTCCAGCTCTTCCAGGACAAGAACATGATCAACTTCGCGCAGGAACTCGGAAATAAGTTTTTCCGGCAGTGGATAGGTCATGCCCATTTCCAGCACACGGCAATCAAGACGAGGATCGTTTTGTAAGCAATCGCTGATGTACGCCCTGGAAATCCCGCTGGCGATTATTCCGATTTGACCCTGCCCGGACACGGAATTGAAGTCCGCGCTTTCAGCAATATTTTTTGCCTCGGCCAGGTTTGCCTGTAGTTGCGGATGTCGGATACGAGCCACGGCCGGAACGGGAACGAATCTTCTGGGATCTTTGCTGAAGCGCGCATTATTATGGCATTTATCCGGATCAGCAAACTCGACTATGCCCCGCAGATGGTTGACCCGTGTTGTGGTGCGCAACATAACCGGCTGTTCCCATTTTGCCGACAGTTTCAGGGCCTGTTTGGCCATATCCTTACATTCCTGAGCAGTTGCAGGTTCGAAGCAGGGTATGCCGCCAAGCCGCGAATAGTATCGGTTGTCCTGTTCATTCTGACTTGAATGGCAGCCCGGATCATCGGCACTCAAAACCAGAAGCCCTCCCGGAGTTCCGATATAACAAAGAGTCATCAATGGATCGGCGGCAACGTTGACTCCGACGTGTTTCATGGTTGCCACGGAAGGAATTCCGCCGATGGCCGCCCCTCCGGCAACCTCCATGGCTACTTTTTCATTGGTCGAGTACTCGAAATGGTAGTCAGCCCCTGGCGATAGATGGAATAAAGTATCCGGGACCTCGGAGGAAGGCGTTCCCGGATAGCAGGAAATAAGTCCGGCTCCGGCCTCGATGATGCCCCGGGCGATTGCCTCGTTACCCAGCAAAAGATGTGTTTCTCCGGCCTTGCCTGTAAGGATGAATTCGCGCATATTTTTCTCCTATCCGGCCATTTTTTCTTGCATTTCTTTGATTTTATAATCGAAAAAAGCCGTTTTATCCTGACCTTGTCCCATGCCGTTTTTTTCTTTCAGTTCCTGGTAGGCTGAAAGGGCTTTTTGCCAATTTTGGCTTTGCTCCGCGGAAAAGGCGATCATATTGATCAATGGGCGGCTGTAACCTTCAAAAATATCGTCCTTGTTCTTTTCCAGAAGGGCCAGAGCCTTTTCATATTTGTTGGCCAGCTGCAGGGCCTTGGCCTGGCCCAAAACGGCCATGGCTTTCAGGTCTTTGTCCGCGCTTTTCAGCTCCGCGAATTTGTCCGCAGCCTGCTGGTAATCCTTGTTTTGCATCAGAGCCTGGGCAAGTTCCAAATTTATTCCGGTTGAAAGGCCGGCGGGCGCGCTTTGGGAAAAATTCTTTAGAGCTTGCGCCCGAACTTCTGGATCCTGTTCGGATAAAATATCGGCGAATTCGGAACTGGCCTGATTCATGCGGTGATTGTCGTATAGTTTGTATCCGGATATGCCTCCGGCAATAAGGACGACTAAACCGATTATCAGGCCGATGAGCTTCAAATTGTTCATTATTTTTTCCAACAGCGGATGCAGGGAAGAATCGGCCTCACCTTCTATGCGCTGCAGAAAATCCGGGGCTGGAGATTGTTCTTTGTCCATTCTTCCTCCTGAAACGTATAAATTTGTATTTTTATGTATACCAAGCAATGTCTTTTACGGATATTTGCCGTAAAGGTCAAAAAAAATAAGACGGCGAATGGCGGAAAGGATCCTAAAAAAAAGGCCTGTCCGGAACAATGAGTATGTTCCGGACAGGCCTTTTGGCATAAGTTTGTCCAGTTTAATGGTCGCAGACGTTTTCCCCGGTGGCAAGCGTGCCTTCCAGATATGCCCGAACCAGATTTTCCGGGCTGTCGGCAGGGGCTCCGACTATTACCTTGACTCCGTGCTGGTTGAAGAGGCTTTGCGCGCGGGATCCCATGCCCCCGGCGATGACAAAGTCCGCTCCCTGTTTGGCTACCCATTCCGGGAGTACGCCGGGTTCGTGCGGCGGTGGATCCATATGCTCCACTCCCAGGATTTCTTTTTTGTCCGTGTCGGCTTCAACCATTGAGAATTGCTGGCAATGTCCGAAATGCATGCATAATTTGCCGTTAGCGGTCGGAATGGCTGCTTTTATCTTTTTTTTGCTTTCTTGCGCATCTTGTACGTCATTTTTTTTGTCGCTTAACGGATTTTCCTGCAAATCACCGTTTAAAGCCAAAAGCGGCTTGACAATCCTACCGATGGACTGGGCCGCTTCACTTTCGTGGTGAGTTTTGACGTAAACATATCCCATATCCCCGGCCCGAACCACTTCCGGATCGATGGGGATGCGTCCCAGAAATTTGATGCCCATTTCAGTAGCCAGGTCTTCGCCTCCGCCGGAAGCAAAAATGTCGCTTACTTCCCCACATTTGGGACATGCGTAACCGCTCATGTTTTCAATAAGTCCCAGTACCGGATTGCCCACCTGACTGCAGAAGGTCACTGAACGGCGAACATCGTCCACAGCCACGCCCTGGGGTGTGGAAACAATTACCGCCTTGGCCTCGGGACCGATCAGCTGCATTGTGGACAGAGGTTCGTCACCGGTGCCCGGAGGGCAGTCGACGACTAGAAAATCAAGGTCGCCCCAGGCTACGTCCTGTAAGAATTGTTTGATAAGCCCCATTTTAATCGGACCGCGCCAGATTACCGCGTCGTTCCTGTTGGGAAGCATGAAACCGAGAGACATGACCCATAGATTTTTGCTCCATTGAATAGGTTCTATATAGTCCTTTTCAATATGCGGTTGTTCCTGGGAGAGGCTGAGCATGCGGGGAATAGACGGTCCGTGTACGTCCACATCCAAAAGCCCGACTTTTTTGCCCGCCAGGGCCAGAGCCGCGGCTATGTTTACCGCCACCGTGCTTTTGCCAACTCCGCCTTTTCCGGAGAGAACCACCAGTTTGTTTTTAATCCGGGCCAAACTATTCTGCAGTTTTTCATCTTCCTGTTTTTTCGCGCAATCTTTGTCGGAGCACGAACCGCATTGGTTATCAGCCATAATATGTATCCTCCCGATAATTATTGTTTTTGTTTTCTGGTTTCAGATTTTGTTCCCGATTGACCGCATTGCTTGCCGAATTTACGCAAAAAATCCGGTGAGCTTTTTTCGTGTGCTGGATAGTTACTATTTTATTTTCCATAATTTACAGAGCTATTTTTCGGCGTAATTGTTCCCATATGCCGCGCATTGTCAAGCCCAGTCCGTCCGGATCGAATTCTACGACATTCTGGCCTTTAATTTGAGCCTGGGTGAATTTGGAGTCATACGGCAATCTGCCCAATACAGGTATTTCCCGCTGGCGGCAATAATTTTGTATTGAACTGGAAATATCCTCGTTGATATCGGATTTGTTTATCACGGCCATTGTCTGTATGCCGAAATGTTTAGTCAGATCACATACCCTGCGCAGGTCATGTTCGGCGGAAACCGTGGGTTCGGCAACAACCACTGCCGCATCCGCATTTGTCAGCGAGGCGATTACCGGACAGCCGACTCCAGGCGAACCGTCCACCAGAACAAGTTCCACGCCTTCGTCTTCAGCCAGTGCTCCGGCTTTTTTGCGGACTGTAGTGACCAGAACGCCGGAATTTTCTTCACCGATTCCCAGACTGGCGTGGACCATTGTCCCGAAACGCGTTTTTGATATATACCATTCCCCACAGTGCCTGGGATGCATTTGGGCCGCTTCCACCGGACAGACATAGGCGCATACTCCGCAACCCTCGCAATTTTCCTTGATGACCTGAAAATTGTTGCTTATTGCCCCGAATTTGCAGTGTTCAAGGCATTCTCCGCATTCAACACACAGGTCGGGATCGATCTCCGGCAATTCCCCGCTGATAAACTGAATGGTTTCCTGGACTTCCGGCTTGAGTATAAGGTGCAGGTCCGCGGCGTCCACGTCGCAGTCAGCCAGGACTTTGTCCGGTCCTAGTCCGGCCAGGGCGGACACAACACTGGTTTTTCCGGTCCCACCTTTTCCGCTGATAACTACTACTTCCTTCATCCGGCAACCTCCACACGGACTTTATCTTGTATCCGTTCCCATAATCCGGCGTAAATTTCTTTAAATTCCGGAAACGCTTCAATCAACAGCTCACCCCGCGAATAGGCCTCGGCGGCCGCCTTTGTATGCGGCAATTTGGCGAGGACCTCGATATTTTCCCGCTTCAGATATTCATCCAATTTGTCTTCTCCGCCCATACCCAGCCTGTTTATAACTACTCCAAATGGATACTTCAGTTTTTTCATCAATTGGACCGCGAGTTTCAGATCATGCAGGCCGAAAGGGGTCGGTTCGGTTACCAGAATAACGTAATCCGCGCCTTGCAAGGATTCAATCACCGGGCATGTTGTTCCGGGTGGGCAATCCAGTATGGTTGTATCTACCGCTTCAGACTCCGCGGCGTTTTTCACCCGGTTAATAAGTGGCGGGGCCATGGCTTCACCGATCTTTAAAAGACCACCGAAAATATGAAGTTTGTCCTTTTTGACTTTTCGCATCGTGCCGATTTCCCGCGTACTGTCCTCAACGGCGTCCGCAGGGCAGACCAGTTTGCAGAGTCCGCAACTATGACACAATTCCGGGAAGACCATGACCTGATCCACCATCCAGATAAGTGCCTTGAACCTGCATTGTCGGATGCATTCCTGGCAGGATTCACCCAGACATTTGTCCATATTTATGGATGGCACGTCCACGAATTGTTTTTCCTCCCCGTCGAATTTTACATCCAGAAAAAAATGGGAATTGGGCTCCTCCACATCGCAGTCAACAAGCCCTACTTCATTTCCCTGCATTGTCAGGTATCTGGCCAAATTGACAGTAATGGTGGTTTTGCCGGTGCCGCCTTTGCCGCTGGCAACAGCTATGCGCATATCTGCATCTCCTTATTAGTTTGTTTCCATCCGGATATGGCCTTTTCACGGTTCAGCCGCGTTAATTTCCGTAATCAGTCGATTGCGTGTTGAGTAAGAATTATGCCGCGCACGGTACGGTTCTTTACATTTTTGGACAAAAGCCGATTGGGCCATTAACAGTCAGGCTAATTTTGCGCCGTTCAGAAAATAACCGCCCGTTCAAAATATGCGATGCCACGTCGCTTAAATAACGTTATGGGTATCGGGAAAGAAAGGCGGATTGGATACCAATCAGAATTTACGGGACATGGGCGCTCCGCACGCCGGGCATTTTGTGTCGACGCATGGGATGCCGGGCCGGTGCAAAGCCGTTTTTCCACATGCCGGACAAATACAGGTCGATCCGGAAGCAGTCATGTTTTTATTTCTTTGCCCCGTGCTTCCAGATACGTTTTCGGGGCCGGAAATACGCTTCGGGTCTAAAGACAGCGGGCGTTGACCGCTTAGCACTTTTTTTCTTCCGCCGGGTTCAGGCTTGTCATGCAACATCGGTTTCTCCCGCGGATAAAATTTATCCGCTGAATTGGGCAAGGTGAAGTTATAAATGGCAGAAAAAAACGGAGCGGAAGTTTAAGAATGTAAGCATACTTTTCCGCTCCGTTGTATCCTAAGATATCTCTGACAATCTTTTATTCAGGATATCCAGCTGATTTTGCAGTCCTTTAATTTGATTTTCAATTAGTGATTTTTCATCAGCCGGGTCCCCGGCACCTTGCTCCGGATAATATCCGGGCATAAATCCGCGTCCAAAGCCTCCGCCTCGACCGCGTCCAAAACCACGGCCCATGCCGAAGCCCATTCCCGCGCCGGGTGCGGCGCCCGGGGCTGCAGCTCCAGTGCAGCGTCCCATTCCGCGTCCTGTTACCGGTCCCTGTCCCATAGGTCCGGTTCCGTTAAATCCAGGCATGTTAATTCTCCTTTATTCGTAATTGTTCACTTATGTACTTGATTATTTGCGATTTCTTCCGCGGCCCTGGCCCTGTCCGCTTCCGTTCCCGCGGCCCTGACCCCTGCCCCGGCTGCTTTTGCCGGAATCCGGCCGGTTGCAGCCTCCGCGGCCGCGACCGGTTCCGGAACCCTGACCGGACGGTCCTGTTTTATCTAATCCAGGCATTATAAACACCTCCTTATTAACACGTTTACCAATGACCCGGTTTGTCAGCGTTGTCCGCTTTTTCCAGGAGCCCCTGCTTAAAGGCTTCGACTGCTTCTTCCACACTGCCGGCGGATGCGAAATAAATTTCTATGCCGCCCTTGGAAAGAGCAGAAAAGGCCTTGGGCCCTATGTGTCCGCTGACTATAGCTTTCGCACCGGATTTGGCGATGTTTTGCGCGGTTTGAATTCCTGCTCCCTGGGGCAGATTCAGATTTTGCGTGTTCTCCATATATTCGAAATTGTCGTTTTCGGTATCGTATACGATAAAGCTCTGCGCTCTGCCGAATCTGGGATCAATGGGCGCTTTTAAATTGTCTCCCTGGGAGCTGATTGCTATTTTCATTTAGTCCTCCAATTATGGCTTTGTCTGTTTCCTCGTCTTCTCTGACGGCATTTTGCGGCATCAATATGCTTGCTGCATCCGGGCATGTACAATTCATCCAGTTTCTGCTTCTGAAAGGCTTTGATCACGCTGTCTATATCTCCACTTATCCAGGGAATCAGCAGTATGTCTTGCTCCTTTAACATATTGTGTGCACAACCGCTGATTGCCCCGCAAATTAAAATATCTACCCCGCAGGATTTAATGAAAGAGATCTTGCCCATCAGATCTCTAAACGGGAGGGAGAGATGCCCCGCGGGGTAAATTTTGTTGTTTTCGATATTAAACAGTTTTAATTCCGTGGCCTGATCGAAGACGGTCGCCAGTCTTTGATCATGGCATACAAGGGCGAGTTGTCCCATGTGAGTCTCTTTGTCTGCAAATGACTTTGTCTGCATGTCGTCTGTTTAAGCATCGAATATGCCAATTATTAAAAGCACAATATAAAAAGGATGTTATCAAGATAATGTTTATCATGTAGAAAATATTTGGGCTAATTTTGCGCCGTACTAAATGGCTGGCGGGCTAATTTTGAGCAGTAAAAAAGAAGGCGGGTATAAATATCTTGATTGATTCGTATTTGAGCACTAATTTTTTTGCGAGCACCTTTTTATCATGCGCCGCAATGTATCTTTGGAAATGTCCAGTTCCCGGCAGGTTTGCATTTTTTTGTTTTCGTTCCGGGACAAGGCATTCATAACCGCCCGGCATTTTATCTCTTCCAGGGTAAGCGCTTGCAGGGTCGGCTGTTTGTCTTCAGGCCGCAGGTATTCAGGCAGGTGTTCCAGCTGAATGAATCCATCGGAGCAGAGAATAAAGGCGAATTCGAGGATGTTTTCCAATTCACGGATATTTCCGGGAAAGTCATGGTGCATTATTACCGACAGGGCGTCTTCGGATGTCCCTTGAATTTCCTTGCCCTGCAAGGCGTTGAATTTGCGGATAAAATGGTTGATTAAAAGCGGAATGTCTTCTGTTCTCTCCCGCAAAGGTGGCAAATGCACGGGGACAACGTTCAGGCGGTAGAACAGATCCTGCCTGAATCCGCCTTCCTGCACCTTTTGGCTGAGGTTTTGATGTGTGGCCGCTATTACCCGCACATCAACATGAATGCTTCGATTCGCGCCCAGGGGCTCAAAGGTTTTTTCCTGCAGAAAGCGTAATAGTTTGACCTGCAGGGAAAGGCTCATGTCTCCGATCTCGTCCAGAAAAATGGTTCCCTTATCTGCGGCCATGAAGCGTCCGGGTTTGTCCGTTCTGGCGTCCGTGAAGGCTCCCGCCTTATACCCGAAAAGTTCGGACTCGAGCAATGTTTCCGGTATCGCGCCGCAATTGACGATAATAAAGGGGGCTTTTTTTCTCAAACTTAGATTGTGGATAGCCTTGGCAAAAAGCTCTTTTCCGGTTCCCGATTCCCCGGTAATAAGAACCGAGGAACTGCTTTTGGCAACCTGGGGCAGTATCCGGAAGATACGTTTCAGTGCTTCACTTTTACCGACAATATCTTCAAATGTATAACTTTTTTCGATCTGCCGGCGGATAAGTTGCAGATCGGAAAGATCCCGGAAGGTTTCAACCCCACCGATGGTCTGCCCGGATTCGTTTTTTAAAGGCGAAGCGCTTATGCTCACCGGTATTTTTTCACCGTCCGGGCGCAGGATATAGATGGATTTATTGGAGATGGGCTCTTTCCGATGCAAACAGGCGTTTAATGCGCATTCACGGTCGCAAATGCTTGATTTGAATACTTCCCAGCATTTGCGGCCGAATGCCTCCTCGGCTGTAATTCCGGTAATTTCTTCGGCGGCGGGGTTAAAATAGGTTATGTTCCAGTCAAGATCGACGGTAAAGACGCCGTCGGCCACGCTGTCCAGAATGGAAGCCAGGGAAACATTGGCTGGAAGGGTCATATTATCTTGTCATCTTTTTGCTTGTTGATCAGGTGCGGATGCCTATTCCGGTTCACTACCGGTCGAGGGTGAACCGGAATGGGCAAGGATTGACCCGGCACAAAGACTATCCCCTTTTCGCTTCAACCTGCTCATCAAGCCATGCAAACCAGTCAGCAAGCCCTTCTTCGGTTTTTGCCGAAACCGGAAAGACCTTTACGTCGTTTTTAAGACTCCGGGAGAAATTAGCGGCTCTGTCCAGGCTGAATTCCACATAGGGCAAAAGGTCTGTTTTGTTCAACAGAACCACGCTGGACTCGGCAAACATGAGCGGATATTTTTCCGGCTTGTCGTCGCCTTCAGGAACGCTGAGGATTGTTATTTTATGGTCTTCACCCACGGTAAATTCCGCGGGGCAGACCAGATTGCCCACATTTTCCACGAACAGGATGTCCAGATCGTCGAGATCGATTTCGTTTAATACCTTTTGAATCATGGCGCTGTCCAGATGGCAACCGCCGTCCGTGTTTATCTGCACGGCCTTGACCCCGGTGGAGGCAATCCGCCGGGCATCGTTGTTTGTCTGAACATCGCCTTCGATGACCGCCATTTTATATTTATCTTTGAGTTCGGCAAGCGTCTTTTCCAGCAGAGTCGTCTTTCCCGCACCCGGAGAACTCATAAGATTCAGGGTAAGTATGCCCTTGGAGGTGAAAAGCAGACGGAGTTCATCGGCCAGTTGATCGTTTTTTTCCAGGATATCCCGGGCAATATTTATTTGCTGTTCCATTCTGTGCTCCTTTTTATTCGGCCTCGATTTCTTCTATAAACAATTCTTTTCCGGATAATATTTCGTGCCCGAATTCAGTTTTGCATTCCGGGCAGGTCATGATGATCAGGTCCTCACCTTCAGGCGAAAATTCGTGCCCGCATTCCCGGCATTTGACCCGCAATGGTTTTTCTTCGGTTAAAAACTCCGCGCCCTGCAGCCTGGTGTCCTGAGTCAAAACTTCAAAAGCGGTTTCCAGGGCTTCCGGGACTACATGTGAAAGTGTTCCGTGTACCACTTTAACTTTGTATAGTTTTTGGACATCATGTTTGGTCATTTCCTCGTCAATAATCTGGATCAGATTTTGGGCTATGGACATTTCGTGCATGACAATGTTTCCTTGTGCGTATCTGTTCATCAAATTTTTTGCTGCCCGCGCTTTCGGCCTGTCGCAAATTTGCGCAAAAAAATCCGGTGAACATTTTAATGTCGTGAATGGTTACCCTTATGTTTATTTTAACTCAGGTGTCCTGTTAGGTCTCCCTTAATTTTTTTCTCCAGATTACGCAAACGATTTTCCAAACTCCGTTTATAGTCGAGCAGATCGACGTTTAAACGCGCTACACCGGAATCGATGGCCGCCTTTGCCACGGCCGGAGACTCATGCAGGATGATTCTTTTGTCCAGCGGCTTGGGAAGGATATAATCCGGACCAAACCGGAGTTCTTGCACTTCATAGGCGCGCAGGACTTCATCAGGAACCGGTTCACGGGCTAGATCGGCCAGCGCGTGAGCTGCCGCCACCTTCATTTCCTCGTTGATCTTTCTGGCCCGGACGTCTAAAGCGCCACGAAAGATAAACGGAAAACCGGAGACATTGTTTATCTGATTCGGAAAGTCGGAACGACCGGTGGCCACGATGCAATCCGGGCGGGCGGCCTTGGCCTCGGAATAGGATATTTCCGGATCCGGGTTGGCCATGGCGAAAATAACCGGTTCCCTGTTCATCGACCGGACCATTTCCGGGGTAAGAATCCCTTTTATGGACAGTCCCAGAAAAATGTCAGCTTCCTTGATCACCTCGGCCATGTCCCCGTAGTTTTTAGCCTGGGCAAACATCTTTTTTTGCGCGTTAAGTCCGTCACGTCCGGTATGTATCAGGCCCCGGGAATCAAACATGAATATTTTTTCCCGGTCCGCGCCCAGGGATTCATAAAATCTGGAACAGGCAATGGCCGCCGCACCGGCTCCGGAGACCACTATTTTTAAATCACCCGGTTTTTTCCCGTTTATGCGCAATGCGTTTATAAGGCCGGCCCCGGATATAATGGCCGTTCCGTGCTGGTCATCATGAAATACCGGGATGTCCATTTCCTGGATCAGCGTTTCTTCAATCCGGAAACATTCAGGGGCTTTTATGTCTTCCAGATTGATTCCGCCAAAGGTTGGCTCAAGCATGCGCACGAAATCCATAACCTTTTCCGGTTCCGGGGCGTTTATGTTCAGATCGTAGGTGTCAACATCCGCGAACGCTTTGAATAAAACCCCCTTGCCTTCCATAACCGGCTTCCCGGCTGCCGGGCCAATGTTGCCCAGGCCCAAAACGGCTGTCCCGTTGGAAACAACGGCCACCAGATTGCCCTTGTTCGTGTATTTGTAGACATCCCCCGGGGATTTTTGTATTTCCCGGCAGGCCTCGGCCACACCGGGGGTGTAGGCCATGGATAATTCCTTCTGGGTGCCGCAGGGTTTGGTGGGCATTATTTCCAGCTTGCCCGTTCTTTCACGGGAATGGTATTCCAGGGATTCTTTTTTGCTAATAAGGCTCATTTTAGCTCCTTTTCCTTGTCGGAGAGCAGATTATTTGTGGCTCCTCGACGTAGGCAGTGGATTTTATTTGCTTTATCCTTATCGCCGAAGAGTCTTTTTTGCTGGCCGCGGTGTTTTCAGAGACCATCTTGCAGAGCAAAAAATGACTGCCGATTACGCTTCGGCAATTGCCTGTATAGTGCTATAACTTTTACTAGGCAAGGACCGACTTGGACCTAAAATAAATTTGGACTGTTAAATGCCTGAATTCGGTTTTAAAAATTTTTCTCATCTGCAGGCCTACTTGTCCGGCTTAGGGATGTTTCACATGGAGTTGGGACTGTCCCGCATTGAAACCGCTCTTGGGTGCCTGGGCACGCTCGGTGACGCACCGCTCATGGTGCATGTCCTTGGTACGAACGGAAAGGGCAGTACCGCCTTTTATCTGCGGGAAATTTCGGGAGCTTGCGGAATAAAAGCCGGGCTCTTTACATCGCCGCATTTAGTTGATTTGCGGGAAAGGATAAGCGTGGCCGGAAAAATGCTTGCTCCCGGGCGATGGCTTCAGGCCGCCAACCTGATAGAGTCCGTTTGCGGGGATCTCGGGCTTACTTACTTTGAGTTTCTGACTTTGATGGCCCATGTGATCTTTGTCCAGGAAAAAGTCGAATTGGCTGTCTTTGAAGCTGGCTTGGGCGGACGTTTTGATGCAACAAATGTATTTGATTTTGATTTGACAGTTTTTACCAGTCTGGGCCGGGATCATTGCAACATCCTGGGCGAAACGCAGGAGCTGATAGCCAGGGATAAATCAGGAGCCATCAAAGGGGCACCCGTGGTCTCGGCCCCGCAAACCAGACGGGTTCGGGAAATCTTGCAGTGCGCCGCAAAAGAAAAGGACACCTCCTGTTTTTTTCTGCCCCAAAAAAATTACGCTTCCTTTTTGAGCTTAAATCATAATCTTGCCAGGACCGCCTTTCTGACTGTTTTTCCTGATAAATCGCAGGTCCCGGCTTTGTCGAACGAGTGTAAACAAAACGCATTTATCGTCCCTGGCCGGTTGCATCGGGTGTGCCGTAATCCGGAGATCATTCTGGACGGCGCGCATAATCCGCACGCCCTTCAGGCTCTTTATCAGGCCCTTGAGCGTGCATGTTTTTATCCGGATCTGATAGTATTTAATTGTTTTGCGGATAAGGATGTCCAGGGGATGTGCGCTATCCTGCAAAAATTTTGCTGTCCGGTTTTTGTTTTTACCCCCGAACAAAAGGACCGGGCGTATGCCGCCGAGGAAATTTTGCATTGTCTGGGACCCCGGGCCGAGCTTATAAACAGCACAGATTGGCTGAAATCAAAATTTAATTCCGCTGGCAAGCGAATCTTGGTTTGTGGCTCTGTATACCTTTTGGGACGTATTTATTCCCTGTTCCCGGGCTGGATTAAGAGCGGAGAAAATATCTGATTTACGTCAGCCGCCTGATTTTGACTTGCATACTCGATTGGGGATATATATTTAGTTTCCATCCCGGAATGGCCCTTTTCCAGTTTAACGGCGTCAATTTTCGTAATTATTCGATCATGTATTAAGATACGCTCACTCATAATTACTCAATTTCTTTGTTAAACAGGAAAAAATCTCATTTCCGAAAGTTTGGTGAACAGATACATAGTTACTTGTTTTGTAGTCAAAGATCTTACTTGTCAAAGGAGAGGGATTTGAAAAATCTGTTTCGAGAGTTGCCCGCTGTGGATGTTTTGCTTGAAGGTCTGCAGCAGGATGGGGAGCTTGGCACGGTCCCTAGATCCTTGCTTCGGGACCTGATCAATGAATTTCTGGATATTTGCCGGGAAGAGATAAAAAATGGAAGTATCTCCGAGGCCAGTGAACTGGATCCGGCAAGCCTTTATCCCCGGGTTTTGGCTTTTGTCCGCTCCAGATCCCGTCCTCATTTCAGGAGAGTCTTGAATGCCACCGGTGTTGTCGTCCATACCAATCTGGGACGTTCGCTTCTGGGCGGCCGGGCAACTGATGCAGTAAGCGATGCCTGTAAAAATTATTCTAATCTTGAGTTTTCGCTGCAAACCGGACGCAGGGGCTCGCGCTATACGCATGTGGAGGAATTGCTTTGCCGCCTGACCGGAGCGGAAGCCGGTCTGGTGGTCAACAATAATGCGGCCGCGGTGTTGCTTATTCTGGATACTCTGGCCAAGGGCCGGGAAGTGATTGTTTCCCGCGGGCAACTTGTTGAAATCGGGGGTTCGTTCCGCATTCCGGAAGTGATGGCCAAAAGCGGGGCCGTGCTTCGCGAAGTTGGGGCCACTAACCGAACCCATGTGCATGATTATAAAAATGCCGTCTGTGAGCAGACTGCGGCCTTGCTCAAGGTACATACCTCCAATTACCGCATAATCGGTTTCCATAAGGAAGTTTCCCTGTCCGAGCTGGTGCAGATGGGAGCGGAAAACGGCCTGCCGGTAATTGAGGATATGGGCAGCGGAAATTTTTTTGATTTTAAGGCGCATGGCTATTCTTTCATGCATGAACCCACCGTGCAGCAGGTAATCAAAGCCGGGGTTACGGTTGTTTCCTTCAGTGGAGACAAGCTGCTCGGAGGTCCCCAGGCGGGAATAATTCTCGGAAAAAAGGATTACATCGAGCGGATAAAAATAAACCCCCTTAACCGGGCTGTGCGTATCGATAAAATGACTTTGGCCGCCCTGGAGTCGACCTTGCGCGAATATCTGGATATGGACAGGGCGGTGGAGGAGATACCGACTTTGAACATGATTTGCGCCCAGGAACCAATTTTGAAAAAAAGGGCTTTGCGTCTGCAGCGAATCATTCAGAGAAAAATCGGGGGCCGGAGGATTCGCACCTCGCTCATTCGCGGCAATTCCCGTGTCGGAGGCGGGGCGTTTCCGGAACAGAATCTCCCGACATGCATGTTGGGATTGCGCCCGGCCGGATTGGGAATTTCCGAATTAAAAGACAGGCTCCTGCATTCCGATCCGCCTTTAATCGGACGCGTCGAGGATGACTGGTTCTGCCTGGATGTGCGCACATTAAGGGATGAAGAGTTTGCCCTTGTGTGCGAGGCTTTAAAACAGGGTTTGGAAGTGTGATTAAACGGCTAAAACAGGGGGGACGGTTATGCTGCAGGGAGAATTCAAAGGTTTGGTCCGCAAGCGGGTACTGGTTACCGGAGGGGCCGGCTTCATCGGTTCCCATCTTTGCCGCAGGCTGCTCGACCTCGGAGCGGAAGTTTTGTGCTGCGATAATTATTTCACCGGGCAGAAGGAACATATCCGCGAAATCCAGGATCATCCCCGCTTTGAACTCTTGCGTCGGGACATTACTTTCCCCGTGTATGTTGAAGTCGATGAAATTTATAATCTCGCCTGTCCGGCTTCGCCTGTGCATTATCAGGTCGACCCGGTTCAGACCACAAAGACTTGCGTGCATGGGAGCATAAACATGCTGGGCCTGGCCAAGAGGGTCAAAGCCCGTATTTTTCAGGCCTCCACCAGTGAAATCTATGGCGATCCGGAAGTGCATCCGCAGCATGAAGCGTATTGGGGAAAGGTCAATCCCATAGGCCCGCGTTCGTGTTATGACGAAGGCAAACGGTGTGCGGAGACTCTGTTTTTTGATTATCACCGTCAGCATGATTTGGAGATAAAAGTGGCCAGGATTTTTAATACATACGGTCCGAACATGCACCCGAATGACGGACGGGTCGTCAGCAATTTTATCCTGCAGGCCTTGCAGGGTCTTCCGATAACAATCTACGGAGCCGGGGATCAGACAAGATCCTTCTGCTATGTTCGGGACCTCGTGGAAGGCATGCTCCGTTTTATGCAGACCGAAACTGAATTCACCGGCCCGCTTAATCTGGGCAACCCTTTTGAAGTCAGTATTCTGGAATTGGCGGAAAAAATTATCGATCTTACCGGCTCGGGTTCGGAAATCAGAAACAAGCCGTTGCCGGTAAATGATCCGAAAAGGCGTCGGCCGGACATCAGTCTGGCTCGGGAAAAGCTTGGCTGGGAACCAGCCTGGGGTCTGGACGCGGGACTCAAGCAGACTATATCCTATTTCGAGCAGTTACTTAAAAGGAGAAAAGATGCAGTTGGAATACAAGAATAAAAGTTGTTGGAAGGCCTATGCCGCAAATGAAAAGGAAATGCGTGATTTCGCCGTATCCTATCTGGATTTTTTAAGCCGGTGTAAGACGGAACGGGAAACCGTGGCCAGCGTGGTGGATACACTTGAAAAAGAAGGCTATGCGCAGGACTTTGGCTCGGACCGCGTGTTCAGGACGCACAAGAACAAGACTATATTTCTGGCCCGAAAGGGCAAGAGACCGCTCGCGGACGGCATCCGTCTTCTCGGGGCGCATGCCGACACCCCGCATCTGGATCTGAAGCAGAGACCGCTGACTGAAAAATGCGAAGTGGCCATGGGCCAGACGCATTACTATGGGGGAATCCGCAAGTATCATTGGCTTTCGCGGCCTCTGGCCCTGCACGGAACCATCGTCAAGACCGATGGCAGCGTGGTTTCAGTCGCTGTTGGCGAAAGTGACGACGATCCTGTTTTCTGCATATCGGATCTCTTGCCGCATCTGGCCTCGAAGCAGATGGACAAAAAGCTTTCCGACGCTTTTGAAGCCGAAAAACTCAATGTCATGCTTGGACACAAGCCGGATCTTGAACTGGATGAAGAGCAAAAATACAAAGTATATAAAAATCTTTTAAATTTGCTGCATAAAAAATTCGGCATTGTCGAGGAGGACCTTTACAGTTCGGAAATGCAGGTCGTTCCGGCGGGTCGGGCGCGATTTACAGGTTTTGACGAGGGGTTGATAGGTGCCTACGGCCAGGATGACCGGGTTTGTGTTTTTACCGGATTGAACGCCTTTTTGCAGGCCGAGGACCCTGAATACACCTGCGTGAGCATATTCTGGGACAAAGAAGAGATCGGATCGGACGGCTCGACCGGGGCCAAATCTCTTTTCATGCAGTATTGCCTGGAGGATTTGCTGGAAGCCTGGGAGCCTGAAACCAACATCCGTACCTTGTTTCAAAATACCCGGGCCGCGTCCGCGGATGTGCACGGGGCTATGGATCCGGATTATCAGGATGTGCATGAGAAGTTCAATGCTTCCTTAATCGGGCATGGACCGGTGTTTTGTAAATTTACCGGACATCGGGGCAAGGTCGGAGCCAATGACGCCCATGCCGAATATGTCGCCTGGTGGCGCAGGATATTGAACGAAAAGGATATTCCCTGGCAGATGGCTGAACTGGGCAAGGTTGATCAGGGCGGCGGCGGAACTGTGGCCAAGCACCTGGCAGTGTACGGGATGGACATAATTGATTTCGGGCCGGGCGTTTTGGGGATGCACAGTCCTTTTGAGATAGTCAGCACGGCCGATGTGTATGGCACATATCTGGCGTACAGGGCATTTTTCGAGGCGCAATAAACCTGTGCTGCAAACTGCTTTTCGGTATACGCGGACAAGGAGGTCCGGAGTACAGAAAAGCAGGTATTTGTGTGTCTTCATCCGCGGTTCGGTTTTCCCCTTCGGCTTGCGTAAGAAAATCGGGGGGGCTTTCAGCAAATATACGCAAAAAAATGAGCAGACCGGGGGTGGCTAATGCCGGTTATAATGGGTACCGCGGGGCATATTGATCATGGCAAAACTGCCCTTATCCGGGCCTTGAGCGGAATTGACTGCGACAGACTCAGTGAAGAGAAAAAGCGGGGGATAACCATAGAACTCGGATTCGCGTTTATGGATCTTCCCGGGAATCAGCGTTTGGGGATTGTCGATGTTCCGGGGCATGAAAAATTTGTAAAAAATATGGTTTCCGGGGCGGCCGGAATAGATTTTGTCCTGTTGGTGGTTGCCGCGGATGAAGGAGTCATGCCCCAGACCCGGGAACATCTGGAAATATGCTCTCTATTAGGCATAGAGCACGGATTGGTGGCTGTTACCAAACTGGATATGGTTGATGACGAGTTGCTTGAACTGGTCCTTGATGATGTCGCGGGCTACTTGTCCGGCACTTTCCTGGAAGAGGCCCCGGTAATTCCTGTCTCCGCCCACACCGGACAGGGGATGGATGAGTTGCGCCGGGCGCTTTCGGAAATGGCCGAAGGTTTTGCGCTTAAACGCCGGGCCGATCTCTTTCGGCTGCCCATTGACAGGGTTTTCAGCATGCGCGGACACGGGACGGTGATCACCGGAACTACAGTTTCCGGACGAGTGGGAGTAGGTGACGAAATAATGGTTTATCCGGAAAACCTGAAAACCAAAGTACGTTCCATACAGGTACATGGAGAACAACGTCCGGAAAGTACGGCCGGAATGCGAACCGCCGTCAATCTGCATTCCCTGGATGTAGAGGCCCTGGAGCGCGGGTATGTCCTTGCTCATCCGGGCACCCTTTTTCCAAGTCCGGTTTGGGATCTGGAACTTACCTACCTGGCTTCCGCGTCAACCCCGCTTAAGCATAGAACCGAGGTTCACTTTCATCACGGCTCCAAGGAAATTATGGCCAGGATTTATCTCCTGGATCGTGACCGTTTGGAAGGCGGACAGACCTGCATGGCCCAGGTGCGTTTTGATGCCCCGATGGCCGGTGTTTATGGTGATCGTTGCGTTATCCGTTCTTTTTCTCCGTTAAGAACCATTGCCGGGGCACGGATAATAAATCCCATGGCCGGGAAGGTTAAACGTTTTTCGGATCAGGTGGATGAATTGGCCAGAATGGCCCGGGTCACCGGAGAAGAACTCATTTCCCTGCAGCTTAAACGGGCGGGGACAGCCGGGCTGAGTTTTGCCCAGCTGAAGATAATGACCGACATGGAAGGCAAGGCTTTGGAAAAGGCTTTGCAGGGCATGGGTGGTCGTCAGGAGGCGTTGATTTTTGACCGCGAAAACCGGATTTATGTAAACGGTGATGTTGTGGAAGGCCTTGCAGACTCGCTCCTTAAGCATATCGGTGAATACCATGTCAAAAATCCTTTGCGGCAGGGCATTTCCAGAGGGGAAATCGCTTCCGCTTGGGGAAGCGGGATTCCGGACAAATTGTTTCATTTTCTGCTGGAGCGAATGGTTAAGCGCGAAAAACTGGTTTTCGATCAGCAGGTGCTGCGACTCCCGGAGCATAAAGTTTCCCTGGCCGCGGACGAAGAAAAGCTGCGGGCCCGGATCATGGATATATACTCAAAGGCCGGGATTGAGCCGCCCACGGTTAAGCAGCTTCTTGAGAAACTGGATTTGTCGCAGAAAGAGGCAGCACCGGTATTGCGCCTTTTGGCTGAGAAAAAGGAATTGGTCAAAATAAACGCGGATTTTTATTTTTCTCCGCAGGCGGTGGATAAATTAAAATCCATGCTTCGGGATTATTTTGCCGAGAATGAAGAGATGGGGCCGGTGGATTTTAAGGAACTTACCGGACTTTCGCGCAAATTCGCTATACCCCTTTTGGAATTCATGGACAAGGAAAAGTTGACCATGCGCGTCGGGGACAAAAGAAAGCTCAGAAGCAGGTAGTAAAGATGTGCCTGCAAAAAATAAATTTTTGCAGGTGTATCTTTTAAGTGCCTGAGAAAACCGGGCGGTCTGTCGCAAATTTACACCCAAAATCCGGTGAACTTTTTTCGTGTGCTGAATAGTTGCCATTTTCTAACCGCAAAGCTTTCTTAGAATTGTTTCAAATGGTTACGATTCATTCCCGGCTGATTTTCTGCAAATATTCGCCCAGACCGTTTTCTTCCAATTCGTCCCCGGGAATGAATCTGAGCGCGGCCGAATTTATGCAGTATCTGAATCCGGTTGGAGGAGGACCATCGTTAAAAACATGGCCGAGATGTGAGTCCGCCTTTTTTGAGCGCACCTCGGTTCTGGACATGAACAGGGAATTATCCTTTTTGGTTACTATGCTGTCCTCGGCAATGGGTCTTGTGAAGCTGGGCCAGCCTGTTCCCGAATCAAATTTGTCCCTTGATGAAAAAAGAGGCTGGCCGGAAACCACGTCCACATATATCCCTTCTTTTTTATTGTCCCAGTATTTGTTGTCGAATGCCGGTTCCGTGCCGTTTTTTTGAGTTACTTTGAACTGCAGGGGAGTTAAGGCATTGATTTTTTCCCGGTAATTGCCGTGTGATTTGTCGGGTTTCTGAGATTTCCGGGGCATTTGTTCAGGATTTTTTGGAAGGTTTCCGCGTCTTTTGGCGAGATAGTCCTGGTGGTATTCTTCGGCCGGATAAAATGTTTCCAGAGGCTCAATAGCGGTTGCAATTGGTTCTTTGAACCGACCGGAATTTTTTAATTCATTTTTTGCCTGCTCGGCCTGTTTTTTCTGGAGTTGGCCGGCAAAGAAAATAGCCGAGGTATATTGATACCCGCGATCCGCAAAGGAACCGCCGGCATCCGTGGGGTCGATCATGTCCCAGAATCTGGCGAGCAGTTGTTTGTAGCTTGTTTGTTCCGAATCAAACACGACCTTGACTGTCTCCCGGTGGCCGGTATCTCCGGAGCAAACCTGCTCGTAACTCGGATTTTCAACATGTCCGCCGCTGTATCCAGAGACAGCTTCCAGCACTCCAGGCATTTTCTGGAATTCGTCTTCAATTTTCCAGAAGCAGCCTCCCGCAAAATAAGCTTCAGAAATTTTTGTGTCCGCATGGGCAGAAGTTTTTGTGCCTGCAAAAGTCAGCACTCCAAAGCCAATCAAGAAAAATACGTATAAATTCATTATTGCCTCCATTTCCTGATTCTTTTGATGCGAATCTTTCGCCAGGAACATCAGAAAGGATCACTCGAATAAAATCCACACGCAACCCTGATGATCCTGTTTTAGTGATTAGCGCCGGTTTCCATTCGTAAATGGCCATTTTCCAGTTTAACGGCGTCAATTTTTATAATTATTCGATTACCTATTAAGATACGCTCACCCATAATTACTCAATTTCTTTGTTAAACAGGAAAAAATCTCATTTCCGAACCTAAAATCCGATACTTCTAAATCCGGAAATTTTTGAATTAGCGTATAAGAACTGGCGCTAATGTAATTGATAATGATCGAAATCAATTTGGCAATACTTTGTAATCCAGTATATAAATTTGTTATGATTAATTGCCCGCCAAATTTTTTCAATCCTCTTGTCAGATTAATGATAATGGTTATTGTTTTTTTTATTAAAACGAGTATCAGACAGATCAATGGAGGTTTGCCATGAGTATCAATGATGATTTTTTTGTCGATTTGTATTTCAGACTGAAGTGGGAGAGTGAAGAAGTTAGTCACGAGGATGTTTATTTGGCCTCCCGGGTGAATCTTTGGCGGGATATTCTGCCTAATGAGGTTGAAACATGGATTCGCGGCAGCAACAAAGGAGATTGTGCATCCTTTAAAATGGATGCGAAAGATTTGGGGCTGCCCGCAAGATACAAATCCAGGATAAAAAAAATGGCCGGAAACAGGTTTGTCGCTGCTTCGGCAAACGGCAGGTCTATTCGGCCGCATACAGGCCGTTTTTATCCCCAGGGTTTTTTGAAAGGCGTAACCGGAGTTTTCCCGCAAACAATAAAGCCTTTCAGATGCCTGCGGGGCGGGGAATTAGATTTTATCGCCGATCTGAATCATCCGTTTGCGGGCCGTGAAGTTCAGATGGATATTGAAATACTTGATTGTCAGGAAAAAGACATGGAATTGGGCGGAACATGCAAGGCCTGGATGGAAATAATTTTCGAAGGACCCGGCATGCAGGCTCGAATAGACGACAAACCGACCGATTTTTTTGAACAAGGCGCATTTGCCCGAAAGGACGAATCCTCTGACCGCAATTACTATTTGCGCCCGCGGATGACCGCTCATATTGACTCCCGCACCCGGGAAAATGTCACTCGGCTTTATTCCCGTCTTCTGTCCAAAGGAGATCATGTTCTTGATCTTATGAGCAGTGCTTTTTCCCATTTTCCTGAAAGTCTGGAACTCGGAAATGTAAAGGGTCTGGGCATGAATTCAGAGGAAATGGATGAGAACAAGCGTTTGGACGCATATGTTGTGCAGGATTTAAACCTTAACCCGAAATTACCTTATGCCGACGAAGAGTTTGACGTGGTTATCTGCTCCATGTCTTTTGAATATCTTATATCTCCGCTGAGAATGATTGAGGAAATTTATCGGGTCCTTAGACCCAAGGGTAAAGTGATAATCAGTTTTTCGCATCGCTGGTTTCCGGGTAAGGCTGTCAATCTCTGGACTGAAATGCATGAGTTTGAGCGGTTAGGATTTGTAGCCGAGCTTGTTTTACTGAATAAAGGCTTCCGGAATGTAAGCACGTTTTCCGAACGCGGATGGCCCCGTCTGTATGATGAGCGGGATAGATACTATCCGATGCTTCAATTGTCCGATCC